>NZ_WIVQ01000114.1:0-13988 GCF_009600545.1 Pseudomonas sp. FSL R10-1339
GGCCATGGCCGCCGGCCTGACCACTTTGCGCCTGATCAGCCGCCCGGGCTTCCACGCCGAGCTGAGCGATTACACCACCCGCCTGCTCGATGGCCTGCAACAGCGCGCCGACGCGGCCGGCATCCCCTTCGTGACCACACAGGCCGGCGGTATGTTTGGCCTGTACTTCAGCGGCGCCGATGACATTGTCACCTTTGACGACGTCATGGCCAGCGATGCCGACCTGTTCAAGCGATTCTTCCATTTGATGCTCGAAGGAGGCGTATACCTGGCACCCAGCGCCTTCGAAGCCGGTTTCACCTCGATCGCCCACGGCGAAGCCGAGTTGCAACTGACCCTGGACGCCGCAGAACGCGCATTTGCTGCACTGAAATAATCCAAGAAACGGCAAGGGCGAGCGCCCTTGCCGTTTTTTTATGCCAGTAATGAGCAGATCTTTTAGCCCACCCGTCCATAATCGTCTTAAATCAATGGATATCGCGCTCAGGCAGCAGAAAAACGAGTAAAGACTTTGTAAGGTTGCCTCTGCTTATTTCATAATGCGCGCCTATACATCCCATGATCGGGTTAACCCGTCATCCAGAGGTACGTCGATTCCCATGAACCGCACCGGCCGCGCCCTTGCACTGGGCTGCCTGTTGCTCCTACAGCCGTTGCTTGCCCAGGCAGGCGGTAACTCGTTGTTGATCCCAGCGATGGGTCGCTGCACCCTCAATACTCAGCCTGAGGACCTCGCCGAGGCGCTTGCAGCCTGTGAAGAGGCGGCCAAAGCCGGGGATGCAGAAGCCGAATACGAGTTGGGCGAGTTCTATTACGACGGTAAAAACACCCCGCAAGACTTCAACAAGGCGCTGAGCTACTTCGAAAAAGCCTCGCTGCAAGGCCACGCCATGGCCCAGTTCCAGCTCGGCACCATGTTTTTCAAAGGCGAAGGCGTGCCGGCCAACAACATTCAGGCCTATATCGTGCTGAAAATGGCTGCGGTCAACGGCGCCGAAGACGCCCTGGACACCGCCGACATGGTGGCCGAGCAAATGCCGCGCGACCAGCTCGAAACGGCTACCCAGATACTCGGACAGATCTTCCGCAAGTATTTGCAGGAGCTGCAATCTACCGACGCCCGCTCGCCGTTTTCACCATTGCCCTGATTTCAAACCCTTGCTGGTTTGCTGGCGACAACGTACCTGTGCCGGATACGCCTTTTCCTGGATGTCATCCGAATGTTCAGCGATTAAATTACCCGTCGCCCCAATGACATTGAAAGCATCACGGCCACTACAGACAAAATCGCCAGCACATACGAAATCAACGCCAGGTCACTCGCGTGCTTGTGAGCCACCAAAGTCCGCAAGAATGTTATTCCGTAATAGGGCATGACTCGACTGATGGTGAGTGGCACTAATAGAGCGACGCATGAATTTTTCATAGCGCATCACTTAACCCTGCACCGAAAACATTTTTTACCCAACTCAACTTAATGCTGCGCCTGCACAACCTCAAACGCTACGTGAAGACCAACCTCGTCTTATGCATTATGCACACGGGGTGATTCATGGGCTGAGCGCTGCAGCTTGAAGCTGTTAAATATATATCTAGGTAATTATTCTTACGCCAAATAAAGATTAACCTTACTTAAGCTTAAGTTAACTTGATTACGTTGTTTTCACCCATGATTATTATGCCCATCATTGTTCAAAGCCCTGTTTTAGAGCCTTGAACAGAATATGATGATAGGCCGCGACCCTCGATTTAACGGGTTTGACCCGTTACAAGAAACAACTCATGATTTCCTCTCGCTGCCCACGGTCTTGCGCTGCGCAGTAGCTATTGGCGTGTCATCACGCAGTTCACTCTTTAAACGTGGCAATAGTGTGCTCATTTGATTGACGCGCTGTTCTTTGTTTTTGTATCAAATGCGTCGATCTATTTGGGCACGGGGGAATACCTGTGCGTGATCCGAGATATGACATTTTGTTTGAGCCGGTCCAGATAGGGCCCGTGCGTACGCGCAATCGTTTTTACCAGGTACCGCACTGTAATGGCATGGGGCATGTACATCCTTCGGCTATGGCACGTATGCGCGCAATAAAGGCCGAGGGCGGGTGGGGTGTTGTCTGCACGGAAGAGTGCGAAATCAGCCCCTTGAGCGAATTCTCGCCTTATATCGAAGCACGCCTGTGGGACAAGCGCGACATACCGGCGCTGGCCCGCATGTGTGACGCGGTTCACCGGCACGGTAGCCTGGCGGGTGTGGAACTGGCCTTCAATGGCTATTCCGCGCCCAATCGCACCAGCCGCGAAATCCCCTGGGCCCCCTCCAATACCCCCGTGCGCGGCTACGACCCGGTGCAGGCCCGCGCCATGAGCCGCGCCGACATCAAGCAACTGCGCGAGCTGCACAGGGCTGCGGCCTTGCGTGCCCGTGATGCAGGGTTTGACATCATTTATGTATACGCTGGCCATGATCTGGGCTTGCCGTTCCACTTTCTGACGCAACGCAACAATCGCCGCACGGATGAATATGGCGGAGCGCTGTTCAATCGTGTGCGCCTGCTGCGCGAGTTGATAGAAGACACCCGGGATGCCGTCGGTGACCGCTGCGCCGTTGCCGTGCGCCTGGCCGTTGACGAGCAGCAGGGCTGCGCCGGCCTGACCCGGGACAGCGAAGGCGTCGAAGTGTTTTCCATGCTGGCCGAGCTGCCGGATCTTTGGGATATCAATGTTGCCGACTGGGCCAATGACAGCGTGACCTCGCGGTTTGCCGCAGAGGGTTATCAGGAGGCATTCCTCACCGGGCTCAAGGCCTTGACCAGCAAGCCGGTGGTGGGTGTAGGACGTTTCACCTCGCCCGATACCATGGCCTCGCTGGTGCGCCGCGGGGTGTTGGACCTGATCGGCGCGGCCCGCCCTTCTATAGCCGATCCTTTCCTGCCCAACAAAATCGACCAGGGGCGCACCGACGAAATTCGCGAGTGCATCGGCTGCAATGTTTGCGTCAGCGGCGATCACACCAGCACGCCAATGCGCTGCACACAAAATCCGACTATGGGCGAGGAATGGCGACGCGGCTGGCATCCGGAGCAGGTTCCGGTCCGGCGTGCCGAGGGGCGAGCGCTGGTAATCGGCGCAGGCCCTGCCGGTCTTGAGTGTGCCCGGGTACTCGGCGCTCGCGGCCTGGAAGTGATGCTGGCTGAAGCCACTCGCACCCTGGGCGGACGCGTGGCCAGCGAGTCCCGGCTACCGGGGCTGGCGAGCTGGTCGCGGGTGGTCGATTACAGGGTGGATGCCTTGAGCCGTCTGGGCAATGTCGAGATCTACCGTGAAAGCCGCCTTGAAGTGCAGGACGTTCTCGACATTGAAGCCAGCCACGTGTTTGTCGCCACCGGTTCGCGTTGGCGCAACGATGGCCTGGGCCGTGTGTTGCGCCACCCTCTCCCTGGGCTGGAAAACCTGCCCGTATTCACGCCGGATGATGTGATGGCAGGCGCTGTGCTGCCTTCGCCCGTGGTGGTGTTCGACGATGACCACTACTACATGGGCAGCGTACTGGCCGAGAGCCTGATTGCCCGGGGAGTCGAGGTGCTGTATGTCACCCCGGCCGCAGATGTTGCCCCCTGGACCCACAATACCCTTGAACAGCACCGGATCCAGCGCCGCTTGCTGGAACTGGATGTCACCATCATCACCTCCCATACGCTGTGCAGCCTCACGCCGTACGGTGTACAGGCAGCGTGCACCTACACCGGGCGCCCGCGTTTCATTCCTGCCGCAGGGGTGCTGCTGGTGACCTCCCGCGAGCCTGAGCAGGGTCTGTTCGACGCCCTGCAGGCCGAGTCCCGGGGTGTGCAGCAGGTGATCCAGATCGGTGATTGCCTGGCTCCGGGCACAATTGCTGCCGCGGTGTACTCCGGGCATCGCTTTGCCCGGGAGTTCGACGCCCCCCCCGGGTTGCTTCGCATGCGCCGGGAGTTGGTGGCGCTGGAAGACTGGCCGGCGCCTTGAATTCTTTCTTGAGTGGTCAACCTGTCGCCCGACGGGCAATAGCGACCCGACGGGCGGTTATTACAACAACAATAAGGAATCAACCCATGAAAAAGATACTGTGGATGCTGGCACTGCTGGTGGTGGCCGTGCTGGCGTGTGTCGTAGTCATTGCCCCGGCGCTGGCCAAGGATTACCAAGTCATACGTTTTGGCACCGACCCGACCTACCCGCCCTTTGCCTCGAAAAGTGCCGACGGCTCACTGGTGGGCTTTGAAATTGACCTGGGCAACGCCCTGTGCGAGCGCGTGCAGGCGAGCTGCAAGTGGGTCGAAATCGATTTTGACGGCATGATCCCCAGCCTCAATGCTCGCAAGATCGACGGCATTCTGGCCACTATGGCGGTGACGGCGGCGCGGCAAAGGGTCATTGATTTCTCGTCCGAGGTGATGACCACGCCCAATGCGCTGGTGTTCAAAAAAGGCGCTGGCCTGGATGCCAGCCTGCAGGCGGTAAAAGGCAAAGCCATCGGCTACCTGCAGGGCAGCACCCAGGAGGTCTATGCCAAGGCGGTGCTGGCCAAGGCCGGAGCGAAACTCGTGGCATACCCGGATCAGGATCGGGCCTACGCTGATCTGCAAGTCGGGCGACTGGACGCGGCCCTCCAGGATCTGGTTCAAGCCGAGCTGGGCTTTTTGCGCTCTCCCCAGGGCGCTGCCTTTGAGGCCGGCAAGGCGATTGAAAGCGACCTGATGCCGGGCACCAGCGCCATTGGCATCCTCAAGGGCAATCAAGCACTCAAGGCTCTGCTCGATAAAGGCCTCGCCCAACTGCATGCCGATGGCACCTACGCACGGCTGCAAAAGCAGTATTTCGGGGATCTTGTTCTGTACAGCAATAAATGAGCGGCCTTCAGGTTTACGCGCCATTGCTGGCACTGGGCACCTGGATGACGATCAAGCTGGCGCTGATATCACTGCTGCTGAGCCTGTTTCTGGGGCTGCTGGGCGCAGGAGCCAAGTTATCCACAAGCCGTGCGGCGCGATGGATGGCCCGGCTTTACACCACCCTGATCCGCGGCGTGCCCGACCTTGTGCTGATGCTGCTGATCTTCTACGGCCTGCAAACCTGGCTCGGCCAACTCACGGACAGGCTGGGCTGGGCCTATATAGAGATAGATGCCTTCACTGCCGGGGTGATGACCCTGGGCTTTATCTACGGCGCTTACTTCACCGAAACCTTGCGCGGCGCCATTCTCGCAGTGCCCTTTGGGCAGATTGAGGCTGCCAGGGCCTACGGCCTGAGCCCGATGCAGTGTTTTTGTCGTGTGCTGTTCCCGCAGATGATGCGCTTTGCGCTGCCGGGGTTGGGCAACAACTGGCTGGTGCTGCTCAAGGCAACCTCGCTGGTGTCGATCATCGGCCTGGCCGAGCTGGTAAAGGCAGCCAGCGACGCGGGAAAAAGCAGTTTTCAACTGTTTAACTTCCTGGTGCTGGCGGCAGTGATCTACCTGCTGATAGCCGTTGCCTCCAACAGCGTATTGCACAGGCTTGAGCGGCGCTTCGCCGTGGGGTTCGAGCGGGGTGCGCGATGATCGAAGTATTGCTGTCGTATTGGCAGCCTTTTTTGTATAGCGATGGCCAGCAGATCAGCGGTCTGGCCATGACCTTGTGGCTGACCACTGCTTCCATCGGCATGGGTTTTGTACTCTCGATCCCGCTGGCCATTGCCCGGGTTTCTGAAAACCGCTGGGTGCGCTGGCCGGTGCATGGCTTTACTTACCTGTTTCGCGGCACGCCGCTGTATATCCAGCTGTTGATCTGCTACTCGGGCATCTACAGCCTTGCCGCCGTTCAGTCGCAGCCGTTGCTGGGCGCATTTTTTCGCGATGCCATCAACTGCACCCTGCTGGCCTTCACCCTCAATACGTGCGCCTACACCACGGAAATCTTCGCCGGTGCGATCCGTTCAATCGCCCGGGGGGAGGTACAAGCTGCCCGGGCGTATGGCTTCAATGGCTGGAAGCTCTACCGCCGCGTCGTCATGCCCCAGGCACTGCGCCGCGCCTTGCCGGTTTACAGCAACGAAGTGATCCTGTTGCTGCACTCCACCACCCTGGCCTTCACCGCCACGGTCCCTGACATTCTCAAAGTCGCCCGGGATGCCAACGCGGCCACCCTTCAGACCTTCCCTTCGTTTGTCATCGCTGCCGGGCTGTACCTTATCGCCACCTTTGCCCTGGTGGGCCTGTTTCGCCTGGCCGAGCGGCGCTGGCTGGCATTTCTCGGCCCGCGCCGATAGGAGACCCCCCATGCACCACCAACGTCATGATGTGCTGGCCGCCGTACCGGGCACCTGTCGGCAAATCCATAGTTTTCATTACGGACCAGCGCCAGAGCACGGGAAAATCTATATCCAGGCGTCGCTGCACGCGGACGAGCTGCCGGGCATGCTGGTGATCTGGCATCTCAAGCAGCGCATGCTGGAACTCGAGCAGGCCGGCCTGTTGCGCAAGCACATAGTGCTGGTGCCCGTGGCCAACCCGGCGGGGCTGGAGCAGGTGCTGATGGACGTGCCCCAGGGGCGTTTTGATAACGAAAGCCGACAGAATTTCAACCGCTTCTTTGTGGATGTCAGTCAGGAGGTGGGCGATAGTGTCGAGGGCCAGTTGACCCAGGATCCAGAGCACAACACGCAACTGATTCGCTCAGCCTTGCGCCGTGTCCTGGTCGCCACGCAGCCGCTGACCCACGTGCAGGCCCTGCGTCAGACCCTGCAGACCCTGGCGTGCGATGCCGATATGGTCCTGGACCTGCACTGCGACTTCGAAGCCGTGCAGCACCTGTACCTGGCCCCGGCCTTCTGGCCGCAGGTAGAGCCCCTGGCCCGTTACCTGGGGGCCCGAGCCTGCTTTATGGCCACCGAGTCGGGCGGGCAGTCCTTCGATGAATGGTTCACCCTGTTCTGGGCGCAGATGCAAGCGCGCTTTGCGCCACGCTTCCCCCTGGCGTGCTGCAGCTTTGCCGTGACCGTTGAGCTGCGAGGGGTGGCGGATGTGACCCACGAACTGGCGCGTGACGATAGCCAGGCGCTGATCGACTACTTGATCCATGCGGGTGCAGTCGAAGGGCAGCCAAAAGCACTTCCGGCATTGCTCAACCCGCCGACCCCGCTAGCGGGCGTCGAGCCGTTGAACAGCCCCACGGGGGGTTTGCTGGTGTTTTATGCGCAAGTGGGTGACTACCTGCAGGCGGGGGCTGTGGTGGCAGACATCATTGACCCCATCACGGACCGTATTACTCCAGTGGTCTGTCAACGCGAAGGCTTGCTCTATGTCCGCTCATTGCGGCGCATGGCGACTGCGGGAATGACCATTGCCCATGTCGCCGGGGCGCAGGCGTATCGACAAGGGGACTTGCTGTCGCCATGAAGGGATTGCGAGCGCGGGAAGGGAAAGAAAAGCCCTTACTTGTCCGGCATCGGAAACGGAAACGGCATCACATTGCTGACACCACGGGCTTCACTGATTTTAGGCGTGCCCAGCCGCTCAACCTCATCGATACGGACAATCGAGTGCATCGGCACAAAGCTGCGCACCACACCTTCAAACTGAGCCTTGAGCTTTTCTTCGCTGGGGTCGACAACCATTTGTGTGCGCTCACCGAAGACGAATTCCTCTACTTCCAGAAACCCCCACAGATCACTTTGATAGATCTGCTTGGCGTACATTTCGAACACCTGGCCCTGGTTGAGGAAAATCACCTTGTAGATTGGAGCTTCACGTTTGGTCATGGTGGGCGGGTAAGCATCTGAAGGTAAAAAAGAGGGCGCGAACTATAGCATAGCCATCAGACGCACAACGCTAGGAAGCAACGGCTATGACCCCTATAATGTGCGGTTCTTTGAACCACTTGATGAACACCCATGGCCAAGAAGCTTTACATCGAAACCCACGGTTGCCAGATGAATGAGTACGACAGCTCGCGCATGGTCGACCTGCTGGGTGAACATCAGGCCCTGGAAGTCACAGCGCGCGCCGAAGACGCTGATGTCATCCTGCTGAATACCTGTTCAATCCGTGAACGTGCCCAGGACCGCGTGTACTCCCAACTGGGTCGCTGGCGCGAACTGAAACTGGCCAACCCCGACATGGTTATCGCCGTGGGCGGTTGCGTGGCCAGCCAGGAAGGCGCGGCGATCCGCGATCGCGCCCCGTATGTGGACGTGGTATTCGGCCCGCAAACCCTGCACCGCCTGCCGGAAATGATTGACGCCGCGCGCATCACCAAACTGCCGCAGGTTGATGTGTCATTCCCTGAAATCGAGAAATTCGATCACCTGCCAGAGCCTCGCATCGACGGCCCAAGCGCCTACGTGTCGGTCATGGAAGGTTGCAGCAAGTACTGCACGTTCTGCGTGGTGCCTTACACCCGCGGCGAAGAAGTCAGCCGGCCCTTCGATGATGTATTGGCCGAGGTGATCCACCTGGCTGAAAACGGCGTGCGTGAAGTGACCCTGCTTGGCCAGAACGTCAACGGCTATCGCGGCCTGACCGAAGGTGGCCGCCTCGCCGACCTTGCCGAGCTGATCCGTGTGGTTGCGGCGATCGACGGTATCGAGCGTATCCGCTACACCACCTCCCACCCGCTGGAGTTTTCCGACAGCCTGATCCAGGCTCACGCCGAAGTCCCGGAACTGGTCAAACACCTGCATCTTCCGGTGCAATCGGGCTCCGACCGCATTCTGTCGGCGATGAAACGCAATCACACGGCGCTGGAGTACAAGTCCAAGCTGCGCAAACTGCGCGCTGCCGTACCGGGGATCTGCATCAGCTCCGACTTTATTGTCGGCTTCCCGGGCGAAACCGAAAAAGACTTCGAACAGACCATGAAGCTGATCGAAGACGTGGGTTTCGACTTTTCCTACTCTTTTGTCTACAGCCAGCGCCCGGGCACCCCGGCAGCAGACCTGACGGACGACACCCCGGAAGAGCGCAAGAAAGAGCGTCTGAACGCGCTGCAACATCGTCTCAACCAACAGGGCTTCGAGATCAGCCGCCAGATGGTGGGCTCGACCCAGCGGATCCTGGTAACCGACTACTCGAAAAAAGACCCGGGCGAGTTGCAGGGCCGGACCGAGAACAACCGCATCGTCAACTTCCGCTGCGACAACCCGCAGTTGATCGGGCAATTCGCCGATGTGCATATTGATGCGGCCCAGCCGCACTCGTTGCGGGGCTCGCTGCTGAACTGACCACACGCCATCGTCCCTTGTGGGAGCGGGCTTGCTCGCGATGCACGCAACACGGTCCGACTGGATGAGTGCGGTGGTGCAATCGCGAGCAAACCCGCTCCCACATCAAACATTTGGTGAAGTCCTTTCACGCTTGACCTGCTAGCGTTATCCTTAATTTCATATCAATTGCCTAAGGGCGGCTAAATACGACCTTGAACGCACCCATCGAACCACATCGTTTCCTTCTCGAGCCCTTTGAGGCCCGCCGTTTCGCCAATCTGTGCGGGCAATTCGACGAGCATCTGCGCTTGATCGAGCAACGCCTGACGATCGAAATCCGCAATCGCGGTAACCAGTTCGAGCTGATCGGCGACCCGAAAATCACTTCTTCGGCAGAAAACCTGCTGCGCCGCCTGTACCGCGAAACCAAGGCCACCGAGCTTTCGCCGGACATGGTTCACCTGTTCCTGCAAGAGTCTGCGGTACAAGACCTCGCCAGCAACCCGGTGGCTGAAGCCAGTGTTTCGCTGCGCACCAAAAAGGGCATGATCCGCCCTCGCGGGATCAACCAGCAGCGTTACGTCAAAGAGATCCTGGGCAACGACATCAACTTCGGCATTGGCCCGGCGGGTACGGGTAAAACCTATCTGGCTGTGGCCTGCGCAGTTGATGCCCTGGAACGCGAGCAGATCCGCCGCATCCTGCTGGTGCGCCCGGCGGTTGAGGCCGGTGAGAAGCTCGGTTTCCTGCCGGGTGACCTGTCGCAAAAAATAGACCCGTACCTGCGCCCGCTCTACGACGCACTGTACGAAATGCTTGGTTTTGAATACGTGGCCAAGCTGATCGAGCGCCAGGTGATCGAAGTCGCGCCACTGGCCTACATGCGCGGCCGCACGCTGAACAACAGTTTCATCATTCTCGACGAAAGCCAGAACACCACGGTCGAGCAGATGAAAATGTTCCTGACCCGCATCGGCTTCGGCTCGACCGCCGTGATCACCGGTGACATCACCCAGATCGACCTGCCCAAAGGCACGAAATCGGGGCTGAACCATGTCATTGAAGTGCTCAAGGACGTGCCGGGCATCAGCTTTACCCACTTCCAGTCCAAGGACGTCGTGCGCCACCCGCTGGTGCAGCGCATCGTGGAGGCCTACGGTCGCTACGAACAGGAAGCCGCCGACAAGCTGGCCGCGCTGCCCGCTGCAAAGGATTACCGCCACGATGCTTGAGCTTGACCTGCAACTGGCGACCGACGCCAGTGCCCCCAGCGAAGCCCAGTTCCGCCAATGGTGTGAACTGGCTTTGCGCCAGCGCAGCGCCGATTCGGAAATGACCATTCGTCTGGTAGACGAACCCGAAGGTCGTGAACTGAACCACACCTGGCGCCAAAAAGACTACGCCACCAATGTGCTGTCCTTCCCCGCTGACGTGCCTGATGAGTTCCTCGATATCCCGCTATTGGGCGATCTGGTGATTTGCGTGGCCGTGGTCGAGCGCGAAGCCGCCGAACAAGGCAAAAGCCTTGAGGCCCACTGGGCCCATCTGGTGATACACGGTTGCTTGCATCTTCTGGGTTACGACCATATAGAAGACGAAGAAGCCGAAGAAATGGAAGCACTGGAACGAACGTTGCTTGCAGAACTGGGTCATCCTGACCCGTATGCAGACGACGAAACCGAATAACACCCACTGAAACTACCAAGGGATACGAGTAAATCGCTATGAGCGAAGACCGATCGAGCAACGGGCAAAAGTCATGGTTAGGTAAGCTGACCCAGGCCTTTGCCCATGAGCCGAAAAACCGCCAGGAGCTGCTTGAGCTGCTGCGCGAAGCACACCAGAACAAACTTTTGGACAGTGAAGCGCTGGCCATCGTCGAAGGTGCCATTCAAGTGGCTGACCTGCAGGTACGGGACATCATGGTTCCTCGCTCGCAGATGATCAGCATCAAGGCAACCCAGACCCCCCGCGAATTTCTCCCGGCGATCATTGACGCGGCGCACTCGCGCTACCCGGTGATCGGCGAAAGCCACGACGACGTCCTTGGCGTCCTCCTGGCCAAAGACCTGCTGCCGCTGATCCTTCAAGAGAACGGCGACAAGTACAACATCAAGGATTTGCTGCGTCCGGCGACATTTGTCCCCGAGTCCAAGCGCCTTAACGTGTTGTTGCGCGAGTTCCGCGCCAACCACAACCACATGGCCATCGTGATTGACGAATACGGCGGCGTTGCGGGTCTGGTGACGATTGAAGACGTTCTCGAGCAGATCGTTGGCGACATCGAAGACGAGCACGACGTCGAAGAAGACAGCTACATCAAGCCGTTGCCCAGCGGTGACTTCCTGATCAAGGCCCTGACCCCGATCGAGAACTTCAACGAGTTCTTCGACACCGAATTCTCCGACGACGAGTTCGACACCGTGGGCGGCCTGGTCATGAGCGCATTCGGGCACTTGCCCAAACGCAACGAAACCACTGAAATCGGCCCCTACCGCTTCCGCATCCTCAATGCTGACAGCCGCCGGATCCATCTGATTCGTCTCACGCCTATTGCCCGCTAAATCTCAATACCAAGGATTGAAATGCGCTGGATAACCTCCCCCGGCTGGCCCGGTAACTTGCTGGCCGTGGTGGCCGGCGCACTGACAACCCTGGCGTTGGCCCCCTTCGATATCTGGCCATTGGCACTGGTTGCCCTGGCCCTGTTCTATCTCGGTTTGCGCGACCTGTCGCCAAAACAGGCGCTGGGCCGAGGCTGGTGTTTCGGTTTTGGCCTGTTTGGCGCGGGCACCAGCTGGATCTACTACAGCATCCACCACTTCGGCGGCGCATCAGTACTGCTTGCCGGTTTCCTGATGTTGTTGTTCACGGCAGCCATCGCCTGGTTCTTTGCCCTGCCCGCCTGGGTGTGGGCGCGCTGGATCCGTCGCAATGAAGCGCCGTTGGCCGATACCCTGGCATTTGCCGCGCTATGGGTTGCTCAAGAGGCGTTCCGCGGCTGGTTCCTCACCGGTTTCCCATGGCTGTACTCCGGTTACAGCCAGCTGGACGGCCCTTTGGCCGGGCTCGCACCGTTGGGCGGCATGTGGCTGGTGTCTTTCACTCTGGCCCTGACCGCAGCCCTGCTGTGCAATTTGCCACGCCTGATCAAGGCCAGACGCAAGGCTTTTGTCGCCGCAGGGGTGGTCTTGCTGATCGGCCCCTGGGCCGTCGGCCAGGCCCTCAAGCACCACGCCTGGACCAGCCCTTCAGGTGACCCGCTGAGCGTGGCGGCGATCCAGGGCAATATCGAACAAAGCATGAAATGGGACCCGGCCCAGGTCAATGCACAGCTGGCCCTTTACCGTGACATGACCTTCAGTTCCAAACGTGTCGACCTGATCGTTTGGCCGGAAACCGCTGTCCCTGTCCTCAAAGAGAACGCTGAAGGCTTTTTGAGCATGATGGGCCGGTTTGCCGCCGATCGTAACTCAGCGCTGATTACCGGCGTGCCGATCCGCCAGGAAGTGCGACATGAACCGCGCTACTTCAACGGCATCACCGCTGTGGGCGAGGGCGATGGTGTTTACCTGAAACAGAAGCTGGTGCCATTTGGCGAATATGTGCCGCTGCAGGATGTACTGCGCGGCCTGATCGCATTTTTTGATCTGCCAATGTCGGACTTTGCCCGCGGCCCTGCAGATCAAGCCATGTTGCAAGCCAAGGGCTACCAGATCGCGCCGCTGATTTGCTATGAAGTGGTATACCCGGACTTCGTTGCCGGTCTTGCAGCCCAGAGCGATATCCTGCTGACCATCAGCAACGACACCTGGTTCGGCACCTCGATTGGGCCGCTGCAACACCTGCAAATGGCGCAGATGCGCGCCCTGGAAGCCGGGCGCTGGATGATTCGGGCCACCAACAATGGCGTCACGGCATTGATTAACCCGTTTGGGCAAATCACCACGCAAATTCCGCAGTTCGAGCAAGGCATCATGTACGGCGAAGTGGTGCCCATGCACAACCTCACGCCTTACCTGCAATGGCGCTCATGGCCACTGATCATCCTGTGCAGCCTGCTGATTGGCTGGGCCCTGGTCACCAGCCGGATTGCCAAGACGGTCTAGCCTTGTGCTTCTGCGTCTTCTACCCTCACCCCAACCCTCTCCCGGAGGGAGAGGGAGCTGACAGGTGGTGTTGCGTAGAGCTGCTTTTGCCTTTAATCCCCTCTCCCTCCGGGAGAGGGCCAGGGTGAGGGGCTTTTGCTTAATGGGTCAGCGATAAAACAACGGATAGGCAATCTGCCCTACCGCTTCATTGATCAATAGCCCGGACTGCCAGAACGCTTTGTACTCAGGCATCCAGCCCCCCAGCGGTCGCGCATTGTCGGCACTGAAAAAACCGACCGGCGCAGGCACCACGTCAAAACCAGCCTTTTCAAAACTCCACACCGAACGCGACATATGCCAGCCGTGCGTCACCACGACCACCCGCTTGACCCCCAGCGGCAGCAGAATGTCTGCGGTCATTTTGGCGTTTTCCCACGTTGTGCGGCTTTGCTCTTCTTTCCACCGTACTTGCACGCCGAAATCATCACGCAATGAATCCGCCATCAACTGCGCCTCACTGGGCGGCGAGCCGTAGTGCAAACCGCCAGTGGTCAACACCGGCAAGCCCGAAGCCTTCGCCAGTCGGGCGGCATAGCGCTGGCGCTCCAGACCGATGCCGGTGGGCTGATCGCTGCCCCAGGCCGGATCCCCCCGCTCACGCCCCGAGCCCAGCACCACAAT
>NZ_WIVQ01000115.1:0-13848 GCF_009600545.1 Pseudomonas sp. FSL R10-1339
CACCACACCCCAGCGCACCGCCTGCCGCTGCCCGGCTGCGTTGATCAGATAAAACGCATTGATCCCGTTATAGCTCTCGGTGGCATAGCTGGCCGAGGGTTTCGCGGTTTTGACCCATTGCAAAAAGGCCGCCGTTTCCGGGTGCGCGGCAAAAAACGCCGGCATGGCACCGGGCGCAGGCTTGCCCGTGGCCGCTTCTGGGGCACCGGCTTGCAGCATCTGGTAGAACGCCTCAGGCGTGCCCACCGGGAACACCGGCATGCTGTTCATCCCTGTACGCCATTGCTGACCATTGGCCTGGGTAAAGCGCAGGGCAAAACTGCGGATCGGCACACTGCTGTCGGGGGCATAGTGGTTGCCACTGGGCAAGGCAAAACGCCCGACCACCGGCGTACGCCCGTTACCGAATACCTGCGCGGTAGACAACCCCTGCGCAGCACCACTGCCCTCAAAATAACCCGCCACGCACAGGCCCTTGGCATGGTTACGCCGGTAACCCGGATGCACGCCGTTATTGTGTTCCAGCGCATTGACCAGCTTGCCGGGGCTCAAACGCTGCGGGTCCAGCGTGCCGTTGACGTAATAGAACCCGCCGAGAATGACCGCCACCACCCCTCCGATGCCCGCCAGGCGCAACAGCACACTGGCAGGACTCAACGGGGGTGTGGCGGGCCGCACAGGCGGCAATTGATCGACCATATAAAACTCCGGGGCCACAGGACCGTGAGGTGAATGACCTATAGGACGCAGGCCGCAAAACCTTATTCCAGCCATGAACGATTAATTTTTTTCGACAACACCGGGAATAAGGCCTCATCCTGAACGTCTTGCCTGCACCCACCCAGTCATTTGGCCAGACGATGACCTCACTTGATGAGCAACTGCGTGAACTGATCCCGCGCCTGCGGCGCTTCGCCCTGTCGCTGACCCGTCATGCCAGCAATGCCGACGACCTGGTGCAAAACTGCCTGGAGCGAGCCCTCGGCAGCGTTGCCGATAAACGCCCTGACGGTGACTTGCGCGCCTGGCTGTTCACCATCCTGTATCGCCAGTTTGTCGACAACCACCGGCGGTCACGGCGCTATGCGCGCATGCTGGAATTTTTTACCGGCCGCGATGACACCCAGCCTTCGACTGAACGCACGGTACTTGCCCAATCGACACTCGAAGCCTTCGACCAATTGGCCACCGAACAGCGCGCCCTGCTGTTGTGGGTGTCGGTGGAGGGTTTGAGCTACAAACAAGTGGCCGAAATACTCGACGTGCCGATCGGCACCGTCATGTCGCGCCTGTCCAGAGCGCGCAACGCCTTGCGCCAACTCAGCGAGGGCGAAATCACCCGCCCTGCCCTGCGGAGACTCAAATGATCAGCATCCCGCCCAGCGAGCGCGATCTTCATGCTTACGTCGATCACGCGCTCAGCGATGCTCAACGCCATCAAGTTGAGCTTTATCTGCAAGCCAACCCGCCTATCGCCGCCCAGGTCGAAGCCTGGCAGCGCGATGCACAGAACCTGCGCTCTGCGTTGAATCAAGACTTGCTGCAACCGGCCAACCCGGCACTTGACCTGACGGCGCTGCGCCAGCGCCAGCGCCGACAATCACGGCGCCACTGGGCCAGTGCGGCGGTGCTGCTGATTGCCGTCAGCGTGGGTGGGCTGGGGGGCTGGCAAGCCCGACAAATCATCCAGCCTGGCAACCTGCCCATGAGCGACGCCCTGGCAGCCCATCGCATGTTTGCCGAGCAGGGTTTTTTGCCTGCGGACTATAACGTCGTGCAAAGCAGCGAGATGCAAGGTTGGGTTGACCGTTACTTCAGCCACGCCGAACGCTTGCCGGATCTGACGGGCGCAGGCTTCAGACCGGTGAGCAGTCGCCTGCTGACCACCGACCAGGGCGGCGCAGCGATGGTGTTATACCAGGATCGGCAAGGGCGCCAGATCAGCTTCTATATCCGTCCGCCTGGGCCACACAACAGCCTGTTGCCACGGGGTAACCGCCAGGATGGCGAACTGCAGGCCCAGTACTGGTCCGGCCCTGGCTACAACTACGCCATGGTTGGCCCGGCCGGGCTGCTGGAGACGGTGAAGCTTTAAACGGCGCACAAGTAGTACGTAGCAGCTGCCGAAGGAACGCAGCCTCGTTCCTTCGGCAGCTGCTACGGATAGCGTGCTCTCAAGAGCGGGTTTTATGATTCAGCGCCGCATAAAAATGGGCGCTTTGTTGCAGGTATTTCTGGGTATAGGCCGCAGACTTTTTGTCGCCAAGCACCGGGGTCGCGCTGGCAGGCAAAGCCACAGTAGCGGAGATGGCTGAAGCAGCAATTACAGAGAACAGATTGAAGTTCATGGCACTAACCCTCGACGATTCAGTTGGTTTGCTTGCCTTTTCAGGCCGTGCAACCAACTTAACGCCAAGGGCGATCGTGCAGAAATTCATTGCAGCACTAGCCTCTATCAGCGCAATTGATAGAGGCCAGCACGCCCTTGATTACGGGCGGTTGATAAATTTCACATCAGACGGCGCGTCCATTGCCAGGGACTGCACGGCCTTGCCCAGCTTGCCGCTGGCAGGATCACGCTCAAGCACCACAATGGCATTGCTCATCTGGTTGGCAATCAGCAAAAACTTGCCATTGGGGCTCAGGGCAAACTCGCGCGGGTGATCACCCTCCACCGAGCGGCGCTGGATTTCAGTCAACTCGCCATTGCCCGGGTCGATCGCAAACACCAGGATTTCATTGGCCTTGCCACGGTTGCTGACATACAGGAAACGGCCGTCAGGTGAAGCATGCACAGCACCGGCGGCACGGTTTTGTGCAGGCATACCCTGAGCCAGCTCCACCACCTGACGCTGCTTGAGCTGGCCATCGGCATAGTCGAACACAAACACCTGGGCACTCATTTCAGTGGTCAGGTACGCATGCTTGCCATCTTTGGAAAACAGCAGATGACGCGGCCCGCTACCTGCCGGCAACTCAATGAAGGCCGGTGCCGCGGCTACCAGTGGATGCTCCGGGCTGGCTACCGGGTCGTAACGGTAGACAAACACCTTGTCTGCACCCAGGTCACTGGCGTACACAAACTTGCCATCGGGCGAGGACACCACCGAATGCACATGCGCCGACATCTGCCGCTCGGGGTTGACCCGACTGGCCGGGTGGCTGCTCATCTGGGTCACAGGTTGCAACTGGCCTGCGGCGTCGATCGGCAATACCGCCAGGCTGCCGCCAGGGTCGGCGTGAACCCCGTAGTTGGCCACAAACAGATAACGCTCGTCGGCGCTCAGGCTGGAGTGGGTCGGCTCTTCGCCCAAGGTCTTGACCTGGTTGATCAGCGTCAGCGCGTTGGTTTTCGGATCGATGGCAACGCTACTGGCGCGCCCGACCACATCGGCCTGGCCCTGACCGTTTTCATTGACCACAAACAGGCGGGTCTGGTCTTTGGACAGGGTCAGCCACGAAGGGTTGGCAGCCTTGAACACTTGCAGCGGCTCAGGGGTGATATGCCCCTTGGCACTGTCAAACTGCAGGCGGTAGATACCCTGGCTTTTGCCCTGGGTATAGGAACCCACCAGCAGTTCGACTTCATCGCGGGACTCGGCCTGGGCCGACATGGCGCCCACGCTCAGCGCCATCAGCATTGGCAGCGATTTAAACTTCATCTTCAGCCTCGGCTTCATCGTCGTCGTTGTTTGCGCTCAAGGCGCTCAGGCAAACCAGGCGATGCTCGCCCGAGTCGCCCACCAGGGTCCAGCTTTGCAAACCCTGGTCAAACTGCGCCGCATCAATCTGTGGCGCAGTGAAATGCCAGCGCTTTTCAGCACGTCCGTCCATGCACTTGATGAGCAATTGCACATCGTCCAGAGAGAAATCCCAGGCATGCAGCCCGTCAATCACCAGCATATCGCTGGTTTCAAGGGCTGTGCGCAAGGTCTGGTTTGAATCGCTCATTGATCAATCACCTGTTGGAAAGGCGTAATGATAGGTCAATTGGGCCCGGGAACCCACGTACCCGATGCGCGATCAGGCTTCTTTGCCAAAAAAATGCGTCTTGAGCAACTGTTCGCTGATCGTTGCGTAATACACCTCGGGCACTTTCTGCCCCGGCCCGGCCTTGGCCTCCAGGCTCTTTTTACTGTCCATGCGCTGGCCGGGCAGCTTGAAGTGGGCCGCCGTCGGGTGCTCGTCCCCGCCACGCGCCTGGGCATAGTGCAAATGCGCGTACCAGAGCACCTGACCGGCGCGATCCTGCACGGCATATTCCTGCACGAAATCCTGCCGCTCACCGGTCATGGCGATGCGCTGATTGATTTTGGCCAATTGCACCTGGCCCTGCTTCAGCAAAAAATCCACCGTCACCGAGGTCGGCGGCATGCCCAGAAGGATGCCCAGCCCCTCGGCGCGCAACCGGGTTGATGCGGCCTCAAGACGACCGATCAATGCCTGGGGCGTATCGGGCACGGGCACCGCCACGGGCCCCCGATCGGGATGCAACGCCTTGATTTCAGCCACGAGCCGGTCAAGGTTATGGGCAAAGCGATCCAGAGAGCCATACAGCTCCGGCGGGAACTTCGTGCGTTTGACGTGGCTTTTTACGCGATGAATTTCGCCATTGACCTGCTTTAACAGGGTGGCAGCCTGGGTCCTGACCGTGCCATAGGGGCGTACCGGCGCGACCTCAGGCGTGTGCAGCTCGACCCATTGATCCGCCGCCGTCTGTTGATAGGCCGTCGAGACATTCGTCGACAGACCACCCGCCGCACGGGCCACCGGCAGGTCGCCGATATCGACAATTGACGCCTCGCCCTGTACTTGGCTGGCCCTGACGGTTCCGATCAGCAGTCCCTTGTTGCGCGTGCGCACGATTTTGCGCCTGGCGTTAGGCACACGGGAAGGCCCCGGCTGCGCCGGCAGCCATTCATCCCGGGCCCGGGCCTGCTCCAGTTGCATCGCCTCGGCCCGGGTATCCAGGGCCTTGATCACCGCCCTGACCTGCCCAACCTGACGTTGATCGAGCCGTGTCCCCGGGCGCATAAGAAAAATGCTCAACGCATCATCAGCCGCAGCGTAGTGCTCGCGCACATCACTGAGGACTTCAAGGCGTTCACTGCGGCTGAACAAGGTTTCGTCTTCAAGTTCGGACTGGTTTTTAGCCTTGAAATACAGCGGCCCGACAATCTCATCCACGGCGCGACGGTCATCGCCCAGCGGCTCCAGCGGTACAAGATCACGCAGCACCACCAGTTGATGGGATCGGCACAGCACATCGGAGCGGTAACGGGTGACCGTCTCACCCTCAATCTCGACCTCATAGCCGAAATAGCGCCTGCGCGCATCCTGCGCCTCCCTGAAACCCGACTTGGGCACCCCGCGTAGCTTCTCCAGATACCCCTGCATGGCCTTGAAGTCATTAACGGCGCCCTCCAGCTGTTCGAAAATCCTCAGGCAATCGGTTCGATAAGCCCCCGTTTTGAACATCGCGGCATCCACTACCTGCTTCTCGCCCCTGAACACCTCGGGGTGCATTTCCTGCAGAGAACGGCAGATACTCACTCTCGAGTCGAACAGATGCGCCGTCAGCAGGATCAGGTTCTTGTACTGCTGCGACACGATCACATGGTCATGGTCTTCCACCAGCAGCCCGTGCTTTTGCAGCAGATGATCCAGCGCCTCAAGGTATTCCGGCAGCTGCTTTTCAAACACCGCAATACAGCGCTCCAGCGCCTGGATACAGGCAGTCGGTGGCGCACCCTGAGCGCCGAGTTGTTCATAAGCCAGGGTGGCTTGGTTAATTTCAGCCTGCAGAACCGGCACCCGCTCATTGTAGAGCGCCATTTTTTTGCGCAATTCATTGATGCGCTTGATACGGGCGACGCCTCTGGGCAGAACCTGGGGCACATCGCTGCCTCCCCGCAGCCCTGCCTCGCGGGAAAACCGCCACACCCCCTCGTGATCACCCTGAATACGCGGCCCCCGCTCGGAAGGGTTACGTGGACTGACCAGAAAGACCCCTGACGAATCCATTCCGATTTGATAGGGGAAATCCTCAACAAGGGCATGCCATTTGCCGTTCAGTATGTACAACCCCTTATAGACCCCCTCCCGCACATACATATTTTGCGTGGCGGACCATTCCCCCCGGTTGCGATCAAGCCATTCGAGATGGGAAGGCTTGATATGCACCCAATTGTTGTTGAACCAGGCATGGTCCAGCTGGCTTTTATGGTTGCCCAACGGCACTGCGGGCAAGAAAGTCACACCTTCGCGGATAGCTGCAGGCACCGGGGGTTCGGCCTCCGGGGCAATGCGTCGCTGCTGAAATTCAGGCGGCAGCAGCGCGGTATCGGGGCGTAGCACCCTTGCCGGTAACGTTAACTGGGTGGGTCGCAGATGCAACAGGGTCAGCCCGACATTGAACAGCAGATCGATCAGCGCCGGCGCCCTGGAGGTTGAGTCAGGGCTGCGCAGGCTTTGCACATCCGTTTGCAACGCCAGCACTGTCATCACCACCGCATTAAGCACATGCAGCGCCCCTGGCAACTTGAGCATGGGCACCACCGTATTGAACAGCAGCCAGCCCCCTTCCAGCAGTGAGGCCCAGCGGCGCTCACTGTTGGACAGGGTTTGCCGGTCTGCCAGATCGCTCAGTGCCAGGGCCATTTCGGTATATAACGTATGCCCGAAGTCGCCCTCGAGGGCGTCCTCGCCCAGCTGGGCCGGGCGGGAAACAGGCGGCACGGGAAACTCGTCAAACACCCATGACGATGCCGGGAAAGCGCGGTTGAAGCCAGCGACCGCATAGCCCTCCCGAACACCGGCAGGCAGCCAGTCAAGGACGCTCTGCTGCAGCGGCCCCGGCGCCACAATGGACGCCCTGAGTGCCGCCCAGGACGGAAACTCCAGCAGCGCATCCTTATACAAGGGCCGATAAAGCACATGGGGCCCCGCCGAGACCTGTTGCGGGCCGATCACGAACATGTTGCGCACCACATCCGCCCGCGCCGTGGGCGCTGCCAAAAAAGCCAGCGGCCGGATCACCACCGCCTGCCCGGGCATCGTGCGCAACGCAGGGTCGAGCATCATCAGGCCCTTTACGCACTGATAACCGCGTTCGGTAAAGTTGCAGCGCTGGCGCAATTTGCATTCCAGCGCCTGCAAAGGTAAGTGCACCCGCAGCTCATCGACAAACAACCGCTCCCTTGCCTGGGCATGCTCGGGGTTGCCCAGCAGGCAGCGCCTGATCCATTGCGGGTAGTTCTGGCCAATATCGACCGCCTGAACCAGGCGCCGGACATAGTCCGGGGTCATCCACCAGTCCTGGATCAACTGGCCTTTGGCATGGTTGATGCGCACCGGGCGGCTCAGTGCGCCCCTTAGGTTTTGCACGGCCAGCTCGGTCAGGGTCAGGGTGTAAGGGTTGAGCGTGCCGACCGTGCCCTCACCGACCGGTCCCAGCGGCTGGTTAAAGGTCAGCACGACCTCGTCAGGGTTATAGCCCGGTGCCAGTGGCTGATCCCGGCCCATCCGCCGGCGCAGGGCATCGACCGTGAAGTCGTGCAGGCTGGGGATATCGTCGTTGAAACGACGGCCATTGGCCTGCTGATTGGTGCTGGCCAACGCCGTCAGATGGCTGCGATAAGCAAACCGGTCGGCTGCAGATGCCTGGCGCAACCACTCGGGCAGGCTGGCGTAGAGACTCGACAGGTCCCGCGGCGCACGTGCTTGCGTGGCGCTGAACACGGCTGAGGTGTCGGTAATGTCCAGCACCTGAACTTCCAGGGCATCAGTACTTGCCGGCGGCACGGGCGCCATAATGGCATCCAGATGACGTTCAAGTATGCACATGGCCTGGGCCTGCACGAAGTTGCCTTCAGGCTCATAAAGCACGCGGGTTATGGAGTCCAGTGCATAGCGCGCCGCCATGTCGCCGCCCCAGTGTTGGGTAAAGCCGCTGATGGACGCGAAAGCCTGAATAGTACCGTCGACCTTGCAGTGGAAAACGCCATTTTCGCCACTGAGCCCATGCACAATCAGCACATCGGGGGTCAGCACCTCCCAGGTCTTGCCCGCGGCCATCATCTTCGCGGCCACCGTGTAGACCCGGGTGCTGCTGTCGAGGCCGGGCAAACCGTAGCGATCGAGCCGGTCGGGGTAACTGAACACCGAGCGCAGCACCGCGCGCTGCCGGGCACTCAGGTTAACCGTGGTCTCGGCACTGGCCAGCAGTTGATCCTGAATGAGGCGCGACAACCAGATCAAACGGCTCGGCCCGGCATCGGCGGGTTGATTCCAGTACTCGACCAGGGCTTTTTGCAGCGCCACACGCCAGCCCTGCACCACGTTGCGCATCAGTGCTACGACCCGGCTGATGGGCGCGACAGGGCTCATCTGCGAATGGGCGGTTCTTACCCCGATAAAACACTCTTCGCCGGAGTAGTAGTCGTCGTTGAGCGGTTGCTGGCTGGCGATATGCTCCAGCAGCACATTGCTCAGCAACCGATAGCCGGGCTGCTCAAGCGCAGTACCGTCCGGGGCCACCGTATGCACCAGCCAGGTATGAAAAATATCGAAGACCTGCGGCGCAAAGGCCTCGGTCAATTGTTGGAGGAGCAACTGGTGAACCACGCTGCGCAGATTGGGGCGCAAGGCAAACTCACTGGCCACGGCTTGCTGGAGCAGCCGGGTGTCGGGTAAATCGGCTGTATTCACAGGGGTATCCTTCACTGTTGGGTCAAGGCAACAGTTAAAGGAATTTTCGGCCGTAACCTGGGGTAACGGGCTAGTGCATGGTCACTGAAATCATATCCATATCCGTATCCTTCGGCAGCTGCTACAGACCTAGGGCTTAGATAAAACTGCGCGGCTCGCGCAGCAAGACCTCCAGCTCCTCGGCCGGCAAAGGTCGGCAAAACAGATAACCCTGCACCTGGTCGCAACCGTTGTCGGTCAGGAACGCCAGCTGCTCCCGGGTCTCTACACCTTCGGCAATCACCTGCAAACTCAGGCTGTGCGCCAACTCGATAATCGTCCGGGCTATAGCCGCATCCTGAGGGCTCAAGGTGACTTCACGGATAAACGCAATATCAATCTTCAACTTGTCGATGGGGAAACGGCTCAGGTAAGCAAGGCTCGAATACCCCGTGCCAAAGTCATCAATGGAAATTTTCACCCCCATATCGCGCAGCGTCAGCAGGCTGGCCACGGTATGGGGCGTGTTTTCCATCAGCGAACCCTCCGTCAGCTCCACCTCGAGCAAGTGCGGATCCAGTTGATGGGCCTTGAGCGAACGCTCGATATCACTGACCAGGTCGCCTTCACAAATCTGTTGTGCCGACACATTGACCGCCACTTCCACCCCGCCAAGCCCCGCACCTTGCCATTGGGCAATCTGGCTGCAGACCCGGTCAATCACCCACTGCCCCACCCGGGAAATCAGCCCGAGGCTTTCCAGCAGCGGCACAAAAACCGCAGGCGAAATCGTCGCAACCCCTGGCCGGTGCCAGCGCAACAGCGCCTCGACGCCACAAATCCTGCCGTCCTTGAGGCTGATCTTGGGCTGGTAATAGACCTCGAAGGCCTGCTTGCGCACCGCATCACGCAGCGCGGTTTCCAGCTCTTGCCGGGCCAGCACCTCGACATTCATCTGGGCCGTGTAAAACCGGTAAGTGTCCTTGCCCGCCTGCTTGGCCAGGCCCATGGCGGTATTGGCGTGCTTGATCAGGCGGTGCGCCTCGGCACCGTCATCCGGATACAGGGCAATCCCGTAACTGGCCGTCATCGGCGTGTCATGCCCCTGCAGCCTGAACGGCTCGCGCAGCACCTCGCGGATACGGTCAACCATCTGCCGCGGGCCGGGCTGCCCCTTGCGGATCATCAGGATCAAGGCCAGCTCGTCACCGTCCATCCGCCCCAGGGTATCGCTGACATTAAGGCAATTGGACAGGCGCTGGCTGAACTCGGCCAACACCTTGTCCCCCATTAAATGGCCCCAGGTCAGGTTGATATTCTTGAAGTCATTGAGGCCAACCGTCACCACCGCCAGCTGCCAGCCGCGCAGCACCGCCTGGGTAAGGCCCATCTGCAAGGTGGTGTAAAACAGGTCGCGGTTGGGCAAGCCCGTCAGCGGGTCGTAATTGGCCATCTTCAGCAGCCGCTCATCAGTCCCCATTGCCGTTCGAAAACGCTCCAGATCGCTGGTGCGTTTTTCAAGCTGCTGCTCAAGCATCAGGGTATGCACCGCCTGATAATCGCCAAACGCCTTGAGCCGTAACAGATTGCGCACCCGCAACCACAACTCGTCACTGTTCACAGGCTTGCACAGGAAGTCT
The DNA here is from genome assembly GCF_009600545.1 of Pseudomonas sp. FSL R10-1339. Classification (NCBI taxonomy): domain Bacteria; kingdom Pseudomonadati; phylum Pseudomonadota; class Gammaproteobacteria; order Pseudomonadales; family Pseudomonadaceae; genus Pseudomonas; species Pseudomonas sp. FSL R10-1339. The sequence goes on from NZ_WIVQ01000115.1 coordinate 10,329, forward strand.
TCTGCCCCCGCTTCCAGCCCCAGCAGGCGCGCACTCTGCTCGCCCTGCCCCGACAGCATGATGATCGGGATATTGGCCGTGGATGAATTGGCCTTGAGCTGGCGGGCAACCTGATAACCGTCAGTGCCCGGCATCATCGCATCGAGCAAAATCAGATCCGGCTGCTGTTGCGCAACCGTACTCAAGGCCTGCTCACCCGAACTGGCCGTCAGCGTGTGGTAACCCTGCTCTTGCAGCAAGGCTTCAAGCAGCTCGCGAACATGAACATCGTCATCCACGATCAAGAGTGTGGCAGCTGTATTGGACATGGAACGCGCTCAAATAAGAGGCTGTTAGGTGCCTGATCCGCCGGCCTCCCTGGCTAGCGACCCGTGCCCGTTTAAAGATCCAGTAAAGCACCGATACCCGCGCTTCACCATGAACGCCAAAAACAAAAAAAGCACCCTGAGGTGCTTTTTTGCCTGCGCTGCGGGTTAGCCGGCCAGGCCCGCTGCCCTGGCCCGCGCAGCATGCAGCTTCTTGTAGCTGTCAATCAGGCGCAGGTGCTTGTCCAGCCCTTCCAGCTTGATGCTGGTGGGGGTCAAACCATGGAAACGCACTGTACTGTTCACCGAACCGATGGCGGCGTCCATACGCTCGTTACCAAACATACGGCGGAAATTGGCCTCGTAATCTTCCAGCTCCAGATCTTCGTCCAGTTTCATCTCCAGCACCGCATTCACCGCCTGGTAGAACAAACCGCGCTCCACGGTGTTGTCGTTGTACTGCAGGAACATCTCCACCGCCTCTTTCGCCTCTTCATACTGCTCAAGGGCGAGCCAGATCAGCAGCTTCAACTCCAGGATGGTCAACTGGCCCCAGGCGGTATTGTCGTCAAACTCGATACCGATCAACGTGGTGATATCGGTGTAATCATCCAGCTCGCTTTCCACCAGGCGCTCGACCAGCCCCTGCAGCGCTTCTTCATCAAGTCGATGCAGGTCAAGGATATCGGCACGGAAAAACAGCGCCTTGTTGGTGTTGTCCCAGATCAGATCGTCAGCCGGGTAGATTTCCGAATAATCCGGAACCAGAATGCGGCAGGCCTTGGCGCCGATATGCTCGTACACCGCCATATACACCTGCTTGCCCATGCCCTCGAGAATCGCGAACAGGGTCGCGGCTTCTTCGGCATTGGCGTTTTCGCCCTGACTGGTGAAATCCCAGTCGACAAACTCGTAATCGGATTTGGCACTGAAGAAGCGCCACGACACCACACCGCTGGAATCGATAAAGTGTTCGACGAAGTTGTTCGGCTCGGTTACCGCCTGACCTTCGAAGGTCGGCTGTGGCAAATCGTTAAGCCCCTCAAAGCTGCGGCCCTGCAGCAACTCGGTCAGGCTGCGCTCCAGCGCCACTTCCAGGCTCGGGTGCGCCCCGAACGAAGCGAACACCCCACCGGTACGCGGGTTCATCAGGGTCACGCACATCACCGGGAACTCACCGCCCAGCGACGCATCCTTGACCAGCACCGGGAAGCCCTGCTCTTCCAGCGCCTGGATCCCGGCCAGAATCGACGGGTACCTGGCCAGCACAGCCTGGGGTACATCCGGCAGGGCGAACTCACCCTCGATGATTTCGCGCTTGACCGCCCGTTCGAAAATCTCCGACAGGCACTGCACCTGGGCTTCGGCCAGGGTGTTACCGGCACTCATGCCATTGCTCAGGAACAGGTTTTCGATCAGGTTGGAGGGGAAGTACACCACTTCGCCATCTGACTGGCGCACGAAAGGCAGCGAACAGATCCCGCGTGCTTCATTACCCGAGTTGGTATCGATCAGATGGGAGCCGCGCAGCTCACCTTCGCGGTTATAAACCTTGAGGCAGTACGGGTCGAGAATCTCGCCCGGCAACTCATCCTCGGGCCCCGGCTTGAACCAGCGCTCGTCCGGGTAATGCACAAACTCGGCATTGGCGATCTCCTCGCCCCAGAACTGATCGTTATAGAAGAAGTTACAGTTCAGGCGCTCGATAAACTCGCCCAGGGCCGACGCCAGCGCGCCCTCCTTGGTGGCGCCCTTACCGTTGGTAAAGCACATCGGCGACTGCGCATCGCGAATATGCAGCGACCACACATTGGGCACGATATTGCGCCACGAAGCGATTTCGATCTTCATCCCCAGGCCAGCCAGAATGGCGGACATATTGGCGATGGTCTGCTCCAGGGGCAGGTCCTTGCCGGCGATAAAGGTACCGCCTTCAGAACCGGACGCCGGCATCAACAGGGCCTGGGCATCGGCGTCGAGGTTCTCCACCTCTTCAATGACAAACTCGGGCCCGGCCTGCACCACTTTCTTTACCGTGCAGCGGTCGATGGAACGCAGAATGCCCTGACGGTCCTTCTCGGAAATATCCGCCGGCAACTCGACCTGAATCTTGAAAATCTGGTTATAGCGGTTTTCGGGGTCGACAATATTGTTCTGCGACAGGCGAATATTCTCGGTGGGAATATTGCGCGTCGAGCAGTACAACTTCACAAAGTAAGCCGCGCACAGCGCCGACGAAGCCAGAAAGTAATCGAACGGACCAGGAGCCGAACCATCGCCCTTGTAGCGGATGGGCTGATCGGCAACCACGGTGAAGTCATCGAACTTGGCTTCAAGTCGGAGGTTGTCGAGAAAGTTGACCTTGATTTCCATGCGGGATTACCAGAGTTGCTAACAAATAATGGCGGCCATTATCCGGCTTTTACGCGTGAAGTGTTGTGCTTTTGCGCATAACCCGCGGCCAAGCGCCCCCGCTCCTGGAGCAACTGCCGAAGGAACGAGGCTGCGATCGACTGCGCAGCAGCCGTAAACCCTGAGAACCTGAGAACCTGATTTAACAGACACAACACATTGCCTGATTTTGCGACGACTTCGTCGAAGTGCCGCATCACGCCGAACGCAGCCTTCGTTCCTCGTCAGCGACTACAGCAATAGAGCAGTACACGCGAACTGAACAGGCCGGCCGGTCGGCCGCCTAGGGGCGCAGTGCTTTTGATCTGCCTGCCCTCCCGGGAGGCCGAGAGGAGGTTCTGTGGAGTGGGTCGACCGGCATGGATGCCGGGAGAGCCGTGATGGGCCATGGATGGCCCGTGACGGCGTGCCCACGGAGCAGGACCGGAGCGAGGGAACCTGAGCGCAGCGAAGGCCGTACGATGGGGCGAGGACCTTTTGGTTCATTTTGGGTCCTTCCAAAAGGGACTCGCTGTAAGAGCGAAACCAATATTCCAGTTAGACACAAATGCCGGATATGTACCCGGTGGATCTGTTATTTAAAGCTAAATAACGCGCCTGTCGCCAATCAGGCGCGTGCTGCTTCAGTGCGTTGCCAGCGTATCCAGCGACTTGTCGACATACCCCTTGGCCAGCTCCACCAAGTGCATGACCGACAACACCAGATCGCGCGCGGGCCCGCTCAGGCCATTCCCCGCCTCATTCGCGCAGGCACCCGCACAGCGCAACAAGTCTGACGCCTGGGCCAGGGCCGCTTCTGAATT
>NZ_WIVQ01000116.1:0-13751 GCF_009600545.1 Pseudomonas sp. FSL R10-1339
GGTAAACAGGCCCGGGATCGTTATGGTCGCACCCTGGCCCATGTATTTGGTGCCGATGGCAGCAACCTTGAAGCCCGATTGCTGGCTGACGGCCTGGGATTTCAGGTGGCTATCGCGCCGAATGTGGCGCTGCTTGACTGTCAGCAAGCCGCCGAGCGCAGTGCGCGCAAGGCTCGTCTGGGCCTTTGGCGGCAGTCGCCGGTGCTGGCGCCGCAACAAATCCGTCGCTCGGGTTTCGCCCTGGTGAGTGGCACGGTCAGTCAGGTCCGGCGCAATCAGGGCGGGCTCTGGATCGACCTGCAAGGCGGCCTGGTGTTGAACATTGCGCTCAGGCAATTGCCCACTTTCGATCAAAAGCAACTGGCCAGGTTGCAAGGTGCGCAAGTCGAGGCCAGAGGTTGGGTTCTGGATCGTTCGCAGCGTGCAGGCGTGAAGGCCGGGCAGGCACGCTGGATGTTGCCTTTAACTCATCCGGGAATGCTTAAAGTCATTGCTCGCTAAAAATTGTAGACAATTTTAAATACAGATTGTGGACACTCCAGCCCTTGTGGGGCGCGGCTCTTGGGCCAAAGTCGTAAGGTAAAGGCCTTGACACTGCTGACTGGTCAGTCTTGTCGGGACTTTGCGACACGCGTATGCTCGGCGATTCGTCTGTCCAACAGCAAAAAAAGCGGAATGCCCACATGTCTGATTTGAAAACTGCCGCTCTCGAATACCATGCCCAGCCACGTCCAGGCAAACTGAGTGTCGAGCTTACCAAACCTACCGCTACTGCCCGCGATCTAGCGCTGGCATACAGCCCGGGTGTAGCCGAACCAGTGCGCGAAATCGCCCGCGACCCTGAACTGGCCTACAAGTACACCGGCAAGGGCAACCTGGTAGCCGTGATCTCTGATGGCACCGCTATCCTGGGCCTGGGTAATCTCGGCCCATTGGCCTCCAAACCTGTTATGGAAGGCAAAGGCGTGTTGTTCAAGCGCTTTGCCGGTATCGATGTTTTCGACATCGAAGTTGATTCCGAGAGCCCACAGGCTTTCATCGACACCGTAAAACGCATCTCCATCACCTTCGGCGGCATCAACCTCGAAGACATCAAGGCACCTGAGTGCTTTGAGATCGAACGTGCTCTGATCGAGCAGTGCGATATCCCTGTATTCCATGATGACCAGCACGGCACCGCTATCGTGACCGCGGCCGGCATGATCAACGCCCTGGAAATCGCTGGCAAAACCCTGGCGCAAGCCAAGATCGTTTGCCTGGGCGCCGGTGCTGCTGCCATCTCCTGCATGAAATTGCTGGTGAGCATGGGCGCAACCATCGAAAACATCTACATGATCGACCGTACCGGTGTGATCCACTCCGGCCGTGACGACCTGAACCAGTACAAGTCGGCATTCGCCCATGCTACCGAGAAGCGCACCCTGGCTGATGCCATGGACGGCGCAGACGTGTTCGTTGGCCTGTCGGGTCCGAACCTGCTGAGCGCTGAAGACTTGCTGCGCATGGCGCCTAACCCGATCGTGTTCGCGTGCTCGAACCCAGATCCGGAAATCTCCCCGGAGCTGGCTCACGCCACCCGTAACGACGTGATCATGGCCACTGGCCGTTCGGACTACCCGAACCAGGTCAACAACGTGCTGGGCTTCCCTTTCATCTTCCGTGGTGCCCTGGACGTTCGCGCCAAGCGCATCAACGAAGAAATGAAAATAGCTGCAGCCAACGCATTGCGTGAACTGGCCAAACTGCCAGTGCCACAAGAAGTGTGTGACGCTTACGGCGGTATCAAGCTGGAATTCGGGCGTGAATACATCATCCCGAAACCAATGGATGCACGCCTGATCACTCTGATCTCCGATGCAGTGGCCAAGGCTGCCATCGAGACCGGTGTTGCAACCCTGCCATACCCGAAAAACTACCCGCTCAAAAGCGTGGATGACGTCTTCAACGGCTAAGGCTGTGTAGCGTCATAAAAAAGCCCCGGCGCTGTAAAGCGTCGGGGCTTTTTTGTTTTCTGCGAAACGGGCACGAAAGGATCTGCAAAATAAGCCTAACCCTTCTACAAAATAGGAATTGTCTTACATTAATTTTTTCGAGCCTCCGTTAATTTCATTCCTTTGTTCCGAGGGGAGCCTGTTCTGAATTCTAAAGAATTCTGAAGTGTGCCCTCTGTTTTATAGGACGTTTTATAGGAATCACGGATGTTCACTCGCCTTCGTCAAAGCCGTTACAGTCAGACCCGCTTTCAACTGATTGACGACCAGGGGGTGAGTACCGCCTATGCAGGGCTGGCCTTTGAGCTGGTTGATCAGCGGGGTAGACGGCACGGCGGTCGTCTGGATGCCTCGGGGGTTGGCAGGGTGCGCAAGGGCGTTGAAGGGCCATTTGCGCTTATGTTCAGGCAGTTGCATGACGCCAGCAATGGCCTGTATTCGCGGTTGATGGGTCGAACGCATTACCCTCTCAAGATCACCGAGCTTCAGGTCAGGGCGGAGCGCACCCGCTTCCTCGACAGGAGCGGTGCGCGCCCGCAGAGCAAGCCGCCATGCATTGATCCCGACAGTGACTATTACCAGATTGAAGTGCGGCATCTGGTCGAGCATGTTTCTCATTTGCCGCCTGAGGCCGGGAGCCTGTTCCCGGTCGAGCGTGGCCCGCTCGGTGTGCATATTGCAGAGGGGCGTCATACGGTGCTGCAGGTGCGTCCCTTGCGGGCCTTGTGCCCGCTGCTGTCCACGGACCCGCAGTTTTGTGCGCTCAATCTCTATCAATTGGCGTTGATGGCCACCCTGGGCAACTGCTCATTTGCTGGGCCGGCCCGCATGTCGCGTGTGCAAGATCCCTTTGGGGAGGCAAGCATGATGGGCTGGCGGGCCAGCCCGGAACAGGCAAAGTCCTATTACCCTTTATATGAAGATGTGCCGTATTCGGCGCGTTTGGAAATTGTGCCTTTCGACCCCGTGCTGTACCCGGCCAATGACCCGCTTTGCGGAATGGCTCAGGAAACTCCGTCTTCAGTGCATTATCGCGGAGATATCCGTTTTGGGGCTCAAGGCGCAGGTGCACAAGTTTTTGTGAGCCATAACGATAAAGTTGTCTTGGTTGCCGTTCATAGCACCTGTACCTGGTCTGATTTGTCACAGGATGCAGAGGCCCCTCAAGTACCCTTTGAAGAGGGTGAGGGCCAGGTACATGGCGGTTTTTACGACGCCGCCAGGCAGGCTTACGAGCTTGTTGACAGGTACATGGACAAGTTCCACTGGGGGCAAGCCGTACTGATTTGCGGACACAGCCAGGGCGGGGCAATCGGTTTGATCCTTGCCCAAATGTTGATCCAGCTGAGGGCCTGTGAGGTGCAGCTCTACACGTACGGAGCCCCTCGCGCAGCGGACGCAACCTTTGTTCGCGCGGCACAGGGGCTGGTGCATCAGCGCATGGTTAACCATAACGATCCTGTCCCCGGGGTGCCCGGCAGCTGGATGAACCGCCCATTGTCGGCCTGTTGTGCAGGCACGGTACTCAGTTTCGTGAACGTACCCGCAGGTTTTGGCGTGTTTGTGGCGGGCCTGAGCCGTTTGCTCGCAGAGCCTTATCAGCATCACGGAACCTTGCGCCACTTTATGCCGCTGGAGTTTGCTCAGGAGATGAGGTCGCATGTCCTGTGGGATCCGCTTAGCAAGACGATCACCCAGCATGCCGTCAGCCATGCGGTACTTGAGCAAAACAGTGCAGCACCCGAATCAGAGGGGGGGCTCAAGCCACGGGTCGATGCAGGCCAGCCGTTTATGATCGACAGTTATATTCCCAGTTGCTGGGCGGTTTTGCGCCGCAGCCAGCAAGCGCTGCAGGCCCGGTGTTCACTGGTGACCGAGCGTGAGGTGTTGTTCGTGGATCAGGCGCTTGAACACGTCGCGCAGCAACTGCGGGTTAAGTACCGTGAGGTAATGACCTGTGCGGGCGGTACGTTTGAAGAGCAGGTAGAAGCCATGAACCTGCTCATGCGCGAAATGAGCAATGTCCATAAAACCCGCAAGCGCTTGTACCTGCTGAGGTTTCGGGTGCCGACCCGGGCAGATGTGTATGGGCAGTATGCGCAACAGCCCGGTGTGCTGGCTGAAAGTCTGGAGCGCTGGGAGTCTCACAGCGAGAGCACGCGTATCGATCAACTGGCGATGGCGCCGATCGATGAGCTGTTTGCAGGGGGTGTGCCTGTGGATCACCTGCTTGCTTGAGCCTGCCAGGCTGCACGTTGCAAGCGCCCAGGCGCTCTGCAACGTGCAGCCCTGTTGATCAGAACAGGTCTATTGGGGCGCCGTCATCTGCCGGCAGCGGGCTGCCCGGTGCTACGTTGTTGCCCAGTTCGCTGTTGGTGGGCGGTGTGTCTTCGCTCTTGAACAGTTCAAAGTAGGCGCCAGGGGTGCCTGGAGACGCGATACGGCCGCTGGACGGATCAATCCGCAAGCTGAGGATGCCTTCGGGTTCTGGCTGCGTATGCGCAGGCTTGTCTTTGAGCGCGCCCCCCATGTACGTCATCCAGATCGGCAGCGCGACGGTGCCGCCGTATTCGCGACGGCCCAGGCTTTCGGGCTGGTCGAAACCGGTCCAAACAGTGGTCACATAGTCGGCGTTGTATCCTGAGAACCACGCATCCTTGGATTCGTTGGTCGTACCGGTTTTACCTGCCAGATCGGTGCGGCCCAGCGCCAGGGCGCGGCGGCCGGTGCCGAGCTTGATCACGTCCTGCAGCATGCTGGTGAGGATGTATGTGGTGCGCCCGTCGACAATCCGCTCGGTTACTGCTTGCGTCTCGACAGTGGGCAGGCCCGGTGCGGCATTGATGGTGTCAACGGTCAGCGCTGCGGCTTCAGGCGGCACATCCTTGCTGTCGGCTTTAGGCACGCTTGGCGGGTTGGCCACGAACAGGGTTTCGCCATTGCGGCTTTCGATTTTGTCGATCAGATACGGCGTGATCTTGTAGCCGCCGTTGGCGAATGTACTCCAGCCGGTGGCAATCTCCATTGGCGTCAGGGTGGCAGTACCCAGGGCCAGCGACAGGTTGCGCGGCAAGTCCTGTTTGTTGAAACCGAACTTGCTGATGTAGTCGACGGTGCGGTCGACACCCAGGCTTTGCAGCAAGCGGATGGAGACCAGGTTGCGCGACTTGTACAGTGCTTCACGCACGCGGATCGGGCCGAGGAAGGTGTTGGTGTCGTTCTTCGGGCGCCAGACCTTGTCCAGATATTCATCGACAAACACGATGGGTGCGTCGTTGACCAGGGTGGCGGCGGTGTAGCCATTATCCAGTGCGGCGCTGTAGATGAATGGTTTGAAACTGGAGCCCGGTTGGCGCTTGGCCTGCATCGCCCGGTTGTAGTTGCTTTGCTCAAAGGCGAAACCGCCCACCAGCGCGCGAATGGCGCCGTTGTCCGGATCCAGGGATACCAGTGCGCCTTGCACGGTGGGCACCTGGCTGAATTTGTAGCTGCCGTCGGTCTGCGGTTGTACGCGAATCAGATCACCGACCTGGGCGACATCCGAAGGCTGTTTGGGCATCGGCCCCATGCTGTTGGTGTTGAGGAACTTGCGTGCCCATTTCATGGTGTTCCAGGCGACGTGCGCCTCACCGGTGCGAGTCAGTACTTGAATGCCATCCTTGTCGACCTGGGTCACGATGGCCGGTTCAAGACCGCTGATCGGGCGCTGCTTGGCCAGTTCCTGAGTCCATACGGCCAGGGTCTTGCCCGGCAGGCGTGACTCTGGGCCACGGTAGCCGTGACGCTGGTCGTAGGCAATCAGGCCTTCATGAACGGCGGTGTTGGCCAGTTCCTGAAGGTCACTCGGCACCGTGGTAGTCACACGGAAGCCTTCGGTGTACGCCTCGCTGCCATAACGGCCGACCATTTCGGCACGGGCCATTTCGGCGATGTAGGGGGCGCTCACTTCCGGCGTTGGCACGTGATAGCTGGCGTTGACCGGCTCGGCGATCGCCGCTTGATAGCTGGCCTGATCGATTTTACCCAGCTTGTACATACGCCCCAGGATCCAGTCGCGGCGCTCTTTGCTGCGCACCGGGTTGGCCAGCGGGTTAAACCGTGAAGGGGCTTTGGGCAGGCCGGCGATCATCGCCATCTGCGCCAGGCTCAGGTCGCGGATCGATTTGCCGTAGTAAACCTGGGCTGCGGATTCGATACCGTAAGCGCGGTTGCCCAGGTAAATCTTGTTCACGTACAACTCAAGGATCTCGTCCTTGGTCAGCTCGCGTTCAATTTCGAGAGCCAGCAGGATTTCGTTGGTCTTGCGCGAAAAGCTTCGCTCGCTGGAGAGGAAATAGTTCTTCGCCACCTGCATGGTGATGGTGCTGCCACCTGATTGTATGTGTCCGCTTTTTACCAACTGGGTAGCGGCACGCATCAGGCTGCTGGGGTCGACCCCGTAATGATTGGCGAAATTGTCATCTTCTGCAGAAAGCAGGGCATTGATGAAATTGGGCGGAATGTCGGCGAACTTGATCGGTGAGCGGCGCATTTCGCCAAACTCTGCGATCAACTTTCCGTCGCTGGTGTAGACCCGCAAAGGAATCTGCAACTGGATGCTTCTCAACGACTCTACAGACGGCAAGCCAGGACTAAGATAGAGAAACGCGCCGCTCAACACGAGCAACAGCCCGCAGAACACGGCAACGAAAGACCACCCGAAAAACTTCAGCAGACGAATCAAGGCTTTTGGATTTCCAGATCAAGAAATGGGTTTGCACGTCAGGGTAGTGCGCAGTTGCGCCGGGTCGACGATACGGAAAAAACGCCCGGCATTATAAGCATTTTTCGCTCATGAACGTCATGAGCCGCATGTCAGAACAGGTTTTGAACGGATCTCATTTTTTACCCTCCGTAAGTTACGGATTGCATTAGGGAAAACAAAGGTGCCCGGATTATTTCCTCAAACACGTCAGCGCTGTGTCGGCGTACAAATCGGCCAGCAGTCGATCAAGCTCGTCGAGCTGAGCCGTTCACAGGGCCGGTTCAAGCTACAGTCCTATGCCATGGAACCCCTGCCAGCCGGGCTTGTGAATGATCAGACCGGCGCAGAGGCCAAAAGTGTCGTCCCAGTGCTTCTCAGGGCGCTGGAAAAGGCCCAGGTAATCGCCAGGGACGCCATTATCGCGATGCCCGATGGTCAGGTGATCTGCAAAAGCCTGGAGGTGGAGGCAGGCTTGAGCGAAGTAGAGCTTGAGCTTCATGTGCGGTTTGAGGCTGAGCAGTACATACCTTATGCACTGGATGACATGGCACTGGATTTTGAGCTCCAGGATCACCCGTCGAACCATACCGGGCCGGCCCGCGTGCTGATGGTGGCGTGCCGCCAGGAAGCACTGGAGTGGCATTGTTCGGTCTTGACCGGTGCGGGATTGGTCCCGCGGGTGGTTGCCGTGCAGGCTCATGCCCTGGTGCGGGGCGTTGAGGCAATGACTGCAGGCCAGGCACTGAACGGGGCCGTGGCCGTGGTCGATTTTACACCCCATACAATCCTGCTGAGCATCGTGCAGCAGGGTCAGGTCATTTACGTCCGGGAGCTGCTTTGCGGGCAGGCCACTGCAGGGGCGCAAGCATTCGAAACCACGATTGTCGAAGAGCTGGAGCGAGAGCTTGGGCTGTTTGCCGACTCCGGAGTTGATGGGCGGATCGGCCTGATCGTATTGGCCGGTGAGGCTGCCATGGATCCGCTGCTGGCTCAGCGGGTTGAATCCCGTCTTGGCACGCCGACACGCATCGCCAACCCGTTTGCGTTGATGGACCTCGATCCCTCACTCACCCCTGAAGCCTTGCTTTGCGATGCCCCTGTGTTGTTGACTGCCTGCGGTCTGGCCTTGAGGGGGTTTGATTAATGGCGAGAATCAATTTGTTGCCCTGGCGCGCGTTGTTGCGTGAAAAGCGGCGCAAACGTTTTTTGATGGTGCTGGTGGCCCTGTCTTTGCTGGCGGTGGCCGGCCTGTTTGCTGCTGACCACTTTATCGACACCTTGGTAGAGGAGCAGATGGAGCGCAATGACCTGATCCGCAGTACCACGTTCCAGCTGGATGGGCGTGCGGAGCAGATCGACCAGTTGAAAGTGCGCCGGGAGCAATTGCTTGAACGCATGCAAACCATAGGCATGTTGCAGAGCAGCCGGTCGAGCAGCGGGATCATTTTGGAACAATTGGCGCGCAGCTTGCCGGAAGGTGTGCATTTCACCGACGTGAAAATGACCGAGGGCACCATTGTCATCACAGGGATTGCCCAGTCCAACAACCTTGTCGCCCAGCTGATGCGAAATCTCGATGCTTCGCACTGGCTGGATACGCCGCAACTCAATGACGTCAAGGCAGACCCTGCCCAGGCAGGCGGGCAGGAGCGCCTGTTTCAGATGACGGTGCGTGAGGCCCGACATACCCCTTCCGGGGGGGCATTGTGATACCTGCGCACTGGCTCGTTAGCCTGCGCAATTTCGACCTGCGCGAACTGGCCCCGGGTAACATGGGCGCCTGGTCGCCAGCCCGCAAAACAACCGTGGCTCTGGTGTGGCTGGGCCTGGTGCTGGTGTCGGGTCATGCGCTGCTGCTTCAACTGCCTTCTTCCCGGTTGCAACAGTTGCACGAGACTCAAACCACGCTGAAGGCGGAGTTTGAATCCAGGGTCGCACAGGTTGCCAATCTGGATGCTTATGGGATGCAAGTTCACAGGCTGGAAGCCGGGTTCAGTGCGTTGCTCAAACAACTCCCCGCTCAGGCACAAGTGCCCGAATTGCTGGATGAGATTTCGCGGTTGGGTCTGAGCAATGGTCTGCTGGTCGAGCACATTCAGTGGCTCCCTGAAGTCCTGCAAACGTTCTATGCCGAACTGCCACTGCAGATGACCCTCGTCGGGGGCTATCACGAACTTGGCCTCTTCGTCAGCGCCATGGCCAGCCTGCCGCGCATTGTCACCTTGCATGACCTCAGCCTTGCGCCGAGCAACGGTACCGGTGATGGTCAACTGCGCATGACGCTGCTGGCAAAGGCCTACCGAACCACGATCAAGGACTGATCCCATGGGTGTTTGTTTGCGAGTGTTTGGCGCCGGATTGCTGGCAAGCCTGGCAGGGTGTGACAGCCCGCAGACTACCGCAGACCTGCACAGTTATTTACAGGCTACGCAGGGGCATGCGAGCAACGCCATTGAGCCGCTCCCCGTGATCAGTGTCGGGCCTGTGTTTGCCTATGGATCGATGGGTTTGCGCAATCCTTTTCAGGCTATAGGGGGGGGAGGGGACGGCAGTTGGCAGGTCAGCCTTGCCGGCGATGAACTTGACGCGGACCGGCCCCGGCAGTTTCTGGAAGGCTTTGATCTGGAGCAGTTCGAGATGGTTGGCATGCTGTCCAGTGAATCGCAGGCAAATGCCTTGCTGCGGGCCAATGGTGTTATTCATCGCTTGAAAGTGGGGGATTACCTGGGGCGCAACAATGGCCAGATTGCTTCGATCCAGGCGCACCAGATTGAAGTATTTGAACTGATTTCCGATGGTCGGGGCGGTTGGTTGGAAAGGTCCCTGACGATTCCTTTAAATCAACAGTCTTAACGGATAAACACCATGAAAAGGATTTCACCGGTCTGCGTACTGGCGCTATGGAGTGCGCTGAATTCGCAGTCAATGCTGGCGGCTGGGCAGGCCGCGCCATCATCCGTCAAGCGCTCGCAGTATGTGGGCGAGCCCATGTCCCTGAGCGTGCAGAATCTTGATGTACGCACGGTACTGCAATCGCTGGCGGATTTTACCGGGTTCAACCTGATGGTCAGCGACACCGTAAAGGGCAGCATAACCCTCAGTTTGCAGGATGTGCCTTGGGATCAGGCGCTGGAGCTGGTGCTTGAGAGCAAGGGGTTGGGGAAGCGTCTTGAAGGTAATGTGTTGTTGATCGCGCCCCTGGAAGAGATCGCAGCCCGCGAGCGCCCTGAGCCTGCGCCTTTGCGTCGGGAGTTGGTGCAAGTCAATTACGCCAGGGCGGCAGATATCGTCATGCTGTTCCAGTCAGTGACCGGCGGGCAGCCCGGCATCGAGGGGCAGGGCACGATCACGGTGGATGAACGCACCAATACCATCATTGCTTATGAATCGAGTGAACGGCTGGAGGAGCTGCGGCGCATCGTGGCTCAACTGGACGTGCCAGTGCGTCAGGTGATGATCGAAGCCTGGATTGTCGAGGCAGGCGTGGACTTCGAAAAAAGCCTGGGTGTGCGTTGGGGGGGAGCGCTAAACAATGGTGGCCTCTGGAAAGCCGGTGGTATTACCCAGCCTGCGGCGTCCGGGGCTGCCCCGGGCAACGTTAGTGCGCCCTTTGTTGATTTGGGTGTTTCGCGAAATACCTCGGGCTTGGGCATCGCCTTCATCACCAACAATGTGTTGCTGGACCTGGAACTGACGGCCATGGAAAAAACCGGTAATGGGGAAATTATCTCGCAACCCAAAGTGGTTACTGCGGATAAGGAAACCGCCAAAATTCTTAAAGGCACCCAAATTCCTTACCAGCAGGCCAGCAAAACCGGGGCTACATCGGTTTCGTTCAAGGAAGCCTCATTGTCACTGGAGGTGACGCCGCAAATCACTCCGGACAACAGCGTCATCATGGCCGTCGTAGTGACCAAGGATGAGCCCGATTACATGAGCAGGCTGCAGGATGTACCGCCCATCAAGAAGAACGAGGTCAGGGCCAAGGTGCTGGTCAAGGACGGTGAAACCATCGTGATTGGGGGAGTGTTCTCAAAAACTCAAAGCAAAGTGGTAGATAAAGTGCCATTTTTAGGCGATCTGCCGTATGTTGGCCGACTTTTCCGTAGAGACGTTGTCCTGGAAAAAAAATCCGAACTGCTGGTGTTCCTGACTCCGCGTATCATGAACAACCAGGCGATTGCTGTGAGTCATTGATTCTGTGCGAAATTTGATTCTTGTTGGGCCAATGGGGGCTGGAAAAAGCACCATCGGACGTTTGCTGGCCAAAGAGCTGCACCTGCCGTTCAAAGATTCCGATAAGGAAATTGAAGTGCGCACGGGTGCCAATATCCCGTGGATCTTCGATAAAGAAGGCGAGCCGGGCTTTCGCGATCGTGAAACAGCCATGATTGTCGAGCTGTGCCATGAAAATGGCATTGTGCTGGCCACCGGTGGTGGCGCGGTCATGCGCCCGGAAAACCGGCAAGCGCTGCGCAATGGTGGGCGCGTGGTGTATTTGCACGCCTCCATCGAGCAGCAGGTGGCGCGCACCTCCCGTGATCGCAACCGGCCACTGCTGCGCAATGCCAACCCGGAAAAAATCCTGCGCGACCTGCTGGCTGTGCGCGACCCGCTTTATCGTGAAATTGCCGACCTGGTGGTTGAAACCGATGAGCGGCCGCCGCGCATGGTGGTGCTCGATATCCTCGAGCGCCTGGCCCAGCTTCCTCCCCGGTAGTCGCTGCACAGACCATTAAAGTGCGATACGAAATGCGCTATTCTCGGCGCCGAGCATGCCTTTTTACGGCATGCCATCACTTGATAATTGCGAAGCAGGGCGCTGGCGCCGTGCTTCAACGCGGGGTTTCATGCAGACAGTGAAGGTTGATCTAGGCGAGCGTAGCTACCCGATTCATATTGGCGAAGGTTTGTTGGATCAGCCGCAGTTGCTGGCTCCGCATATCGCCGGGCGCCAGGTGGCGATTGTGACCAATACAACGGTCGCGCCACTCTATCTTGAGCGCTTGACGCGTAGCCTCGCGCAGTTCTCGGTGTTGCCGATCATCCTGCCCGATGGCGAGTCGTTCAAGAATTGGGAAACCCTGCAGCTGATTTTCGATGGCCTGCTCACAGCACGTCATGATCGACGCACCACGGTGATAGCGTTGGGTGGGGGTGTTGTCGGTGACATGGCCGGTTTTGCTGCTGCTTGTTACCAGCGCGGAGTCGATTTTATCCAGGTGCCGACCACTTTGTTGTCCCAGGTCGATTCGTCCGTGGGCGGCAAAACCGGGATCAACCACCCTTTGGGCAAGAACATGATCGGTGCCTTCTATCAGCCCAACCTTGTGCTGATCGACACCCAGACCCTCAACACCCTGCCTGCCCGCGAATTGTCCGCAGGGCTGGCTGAAGTCATCAAATATGGCCTGATATGCGATGAGCCGTTCCTGACCTGGCTTGAAGACAACATGGATGCGCTGCGATCCCTGGACCAGGCGGCCCTGACTGCCGCGATCCAGCGTTCGTGCGCGGCCAAGGCTGAAGTGGTCGGCGCCGATGAGCGCGAAGCGGGTGTGCGTGCAACGCTCAACCTGGGGCATACCTTTGGCCATGCCATCGAAACCCATATGGGCTACGGCGTGTGGCTGCATGGCGAGGCCGTCGCTGCGGGCACCGTGATGGCACTGGAAATGTCTGCCCGCCTGGGCTGGATCACCGATGCCGAGCGTGATCGAGGTATCCGGATCTTTCAGCGTGCCGGTTTGCCAGTGGTGCCGCCCGTCGAAATGACCCCGGCCGACTTTATGCAACACATGGCAGTTGATAAAAAAGTGATCGACGGTCGTATGCGTCTGGTGCTGTTGCGCCGCATGGGCGAAGCCACAGTGACTGACGATTATCCACAAGAGGTTCTACAAGCCACGCTGGGTGCGGATTACCGCGCGCTGGCTCAGCTTAAAGGTTAATAAGATCCCGATGACTAGTTTGCATGCCGACGAGGCGTTCCTCGGTCACTTCCAGCTCACCCACGACCCCTTTGCACCGCGGGTTCCGGGCTTCAAGTTTTTCCCGGCCCAGCGCAAGCCGGTTCTGGGGCAGTTGCATCACCTTGCCCGCTACAGCCAGTTGCTGCTGGTGGTCACCGGGCCTGAGGGCAGCGGCAAAACCTTGCTGCGCCAGGCGTTGGTGGCGAGTACCAACAAGCAGTCGGTGCAAAGTGTCGTGGTCTCGGCGCGTGGGGCCGGCAATGCCGCCGGTATCCTGCAGCAAGTGGCGCAAACCCTGAATGTGGCGCGCCCTGACGTGGGCTCCATTCTGGCGCAAGTGGTGCAACTGGCGCTTACGGGGCAAGAGGTCTACCTGCTGGTCGATGATGCCGAACAGCTCGATGAGTCTGCGCTGCAAGCCTTGCTGGCGCTGGCTGCGGGTACGCCAGAGGGGCGTCCGCACGTGTTCTTGTTCGGTGAGCCGTCGATGATTGCCGGTCTTGAGGAGCTGAGCGCTGATGAAGAACGCTTCCATGTGGTCGACCTGCAGCCCTATGATCTCGAAGAAACCCGCGAATATCTGGCCCAGCGCCTTGAAGGTGCCGGGCGCGGGATCGAACTCTTTAGCGCTCAGCAGATCTCAGATATACACGAGAGCTCTGAAGGCTGGCCCGGGATTATCAACCAGGTCGCCCGTGATGCAATGATCGAAGCCATGATTGCCAGCCGCTCAGCGGTCAAGCGTCCAAGTATGGGGTTCAAGATGCCGAAGAAACACGTATTGGCCATTGGTGCAGTAGTGGTAGTGGCTGTCGCTGCTGCCGTTTTGATTCCGGGCCGTGGCAAGGCGCCTGTTGCGCCGGATGCCGAACAGACACAGCTGGGGCAGGCCACACCCAATGGCGGGGCCAAGCCGTCGGTGGATTTCGCCGGTTCTTCGCAGCCGATGCCGTTGCCGTTGGTGGGGCAGTCTCAGCCGGTGATGCGTGGTCCGCTGGCTGAAGCGGCCGGTGGGATCTCCGAGGGCGACGATGGCGGTGTGCC
>NZ_WIVQ01000117.1:0-13724 GCF_009600545.1 Pseudomonas sp. FSL R10-1339
CAGTCGCGCTGATGCAACCAGCGCCCGCGCAGGTGTTGCGGGTTGGCACCGGCTGGTGGTCGGGCCTGCCCTGGCCACGGATACAGCAGGTAGCCGCCAAGCCACAAATGGGCGCTGAACGCCTGCACATCCAGCCCGGCCAGCACTTCACGGCTTTCCGGGCGGCTGGACATGGGTAGCTGGTGCTGGCAGAAATGCTTGAGCTTGCGGTCCAGGCGGTCATTGCTGCCGGGGCCTAGCCATTGCGCAGGGTCTGCGCCATCGCCGTCCTGGGGGCCGAGGTAGAGTTTGATCGCCAGTTCCAGATGATGCACGCCGTCGCGGTCTCGCAGCACTAAATCGAGCTCACCCAGGGTATGCCCGCCCAGGCGGATCGGCAGGTTCGCGGCAATCAGCTCGACGCCCGGGGCGTGCTGCACTGCAAACTGCCATAAGCGCTCGTAATAGCGCCCCAGGCGTCGGGTGGTGGCCAGTTCGAGCCAGTGCAGGAGTGGTTGGCAGTTGCGGTCCAGCTCGCGCAGCCAGTGCTCCAGTTGCTCCGGCGCCTGGACCCAGTCGCTGCCTGCCAATGGATGGCGTTGGGGCCAGGGGGTGTGGGTCAGCATCGGTGGTGCGAGGATCACCCACGCCAGATCGCGCACCTCGGGGTGGCACAATTGATGGGGCAGGTTGAGCAAGTCGGGGAAGAGGGTCATTGTGCGAGCATAGCCGTTCACGGGGCTGAAAGGGTTTTGTCTATCGTCGTCTTTCGCCCATAATCGTTATTTTCGCACGCATAGAATCCCGCAGGAGCCCCATGGAGCAATTTCGTAATATCGGCATCATAGGTCGTCTGGGCAGCTCGCAAGTGCTCGATACGGTTCGCCGACTGAAAAAATTCCTGCTCGAGCGGCATATGCACGTGATCCTTGAAGACACGATCGCCGAGGTGTTGCCCGGTCACGGCCTGCAAACGTCGTCACGCAAAATGCTTGGCGAAGTCTGCGACATGGTGATTGTGGTCGGCGGCGATGGCAGTTTGCTGGGCGCCGCCCGCGCGCTGGCCCGGCACAATGTACCGGTGCTGGGTATCAACCGTGGCAGTCTGGGCTTTCTGACCGATATCCGTCCCGATGAATTGGAAGTCAAAGTTGCTGAGGTGCTTGACGGCCACTACCTGGTTGAAAACCGTTTTCTGCTGCAGGCCGAAGTGCGCCGTCACGGCGAAGCCATCGGCCAGGGCGATGCCCTCAATGATGTGGTGCTGCACCCGGGCAAGTCCACGCGCATGATCGAGTTCGAACTGCATATCGATGGCCAGTTCGTCTGCAGCCAGAAGGCCGACGGCCTGATCGTGGCCACGCCCACGGGCTCAACGGCCTATGCCATGTCAGCGGGCGGCCCGATCATGCACCCCAAGCTCGACGCGATCGTGATTGTGCCCATGTACCCGCATACCCTGAGCAGCCGCCCGATCGTGGTCGATGGCAACAGTGAGTTGAAAATAGTGGTGGCCAAGGACATGCAGATCTACCCGCAGGTTTCGTGTGATGGTCAGAACCACTTCACCTGTGCGCCGGGCGATACCATCAACGTCAGCAAAAAAGCGCAAAAACTGCGTCTGATTCATCCTTTGGACCACAACTACTACGAAGTGTGTCGGACCAAGCTTGGCTGGGGTAGCCGACTGGGCGGCAGGGCTGACTGATGCTCGATCCAGCGCGCAGTTACGATCTGATCGGTGACGTGCATGGCTGTGCTCATACCCTTGAGCACCTGCTGGAGCGTCTGGGCTATCGAAAACTCGCCGGTATCTGGCGACACCCGCAACGGATGGCGGTGTTTCTGGGTGACATTATTGATCGCGGCCCGCGCATTCGTGAGTCGCTGCATATTGTCTACGACATGGTGCGCAGCGGTCAGGCCCTGTGCCTGATGGGCAACCATGAATTCAACGCGCTGGGCTGGTGTACACCCGCGCCAGCCGGAAGTGGCAAGCAGTTTGTGCGCGAGCACACGCCGCGCCATGCCCGGTTGATCCACGAAACCCTCGAACAGTTCGACAAGTATCCCGCTGAATGGCGCGAGTTTGTGCAGTGGTTTTACGACATGCCGCTGTTTGTCGATGCCGGGCGCTTCCGGGTGGTCCATGCCTGCTGGGACAGCGAAGTGATCGCCACCCTGCGTGCGCAATACCCCGACGGCTGCATTGACGAGGCCTTCTTGCAGGCCGCGGCGGTGTCGGACAGCTTTGCCAGCCTGAGCTTCAACCGCCTGTTGCGTGGCACTGACATGCGCCTGCCGGGGGGCATGACCCTGACCGGTGGCGACGGCCTGACGCGGGCATTCTTTCGCACCAAGTTCTGGGAAGACGACCCCAAGACCTACGGCGATATCGTTTTCCAGCCGGATGCGCTGCCTGAACGGGTGGCACAGCAGCCGCTGTCCTCCACTGAAAAAAGTGCCCTGTTACGTTATGGCATTGATGAACCGCTGTTGTTTGTCGGGCACTACTGGCGCAGCGGCCGGCCCGCGCCGATCCGTCCGAACCTGGCGTGCCTGGATTACAGCGCGGTGTTGTACGGCAAACTGGTGGCTTATCGCCTTGACCAGGAAACCCGGCTCGATCCGGACAAATTTGTATGGGTGAATGTAGATCGCCCTGAGGCCATTCAATGAGTGTTGTAGCGGTATTGCGTTTGCCGTTGTCTGTGGACCTGAGCGGTTTTGTTGCTTTGCTGCGGCGCATGCAGGTGCCCCATCGGGTCAGTGAAGAGGCAGGCGAGCAGGTGCTGTGGGCACCTGAATCCATTGCCGACGACGTGCGCAGCCTGTACCAGCGTTTTCCGCTGGGTGACCCCGATCACGCCTTACCCGTTGTCGAACGGCCGCAGGCCATGGCCCGCCCGGGTTTTGCGCAGCAGCTGCGCGATAGCCCGGCCACAGCCATCGTGTTGCTGCTGTGCGTAATCGTGGCCGCGGTGACGCAACTGGGTGACAATTTGTCGGCCCTGAGGTTTTTCACGTTTCTGGACTTCAGCATTTATGGCCAGTACATCGACTTTGTCCCCTTGTCTGACAGCCTGGCGTCCGGGCAGTGGTGGCGACTGTTTACGCCGATGTTGATTCACTTCGGTTTCCTGCATATCGCCATGAACGGCATGTGGTACTGGGAGCTGGGGCGGCGCATTGAAATGCGCCAGGGCAGCGTCAACCTGATCGGCCTGAGCCTGTTGTTCAGCCTGGTGTCCAACTTCGCCCAGTACCTGGTGGGCGGCCCGAGCCTGTTTGGCGGGTTGTCGGGGGTGTTGTACGGCCTGTTGGGGCATGTCTGGATCTATCAGTTGATGGCGCCAAACCCCCTGTATAACCTGCCGCGCGGTGTGCTGGTGATGATGCTGGTGTGGCTGGCATTGTGCATGTCGGGGCTGGTGTCGATGATCGGCTTTGGCCAGATCGCCAATGCCGCCCATGTGGGCGGACTGGTCATCGGTTGCCTGACCGGCTTGCTGGGCGGGCTTTGGGCGCGGCGCAGGCAGGCTGTATAAAGTTTCGAATTGTCGCGTGGGAGCGGGCTTGCTCGCGATGGGTTCAACCCGTTGATTCAGATGCACCGAGTTGCCTGAATCGCGAGCAAGCCCGCTCCCACAGATAGAAATGCCATCTGATTTTTAAAGAGCGGAAACAGAACCATGTCCTCTTTCAACGAAATGATTCAAAACATCACCCCCGAGATCTACCAGAGCCTGAAACTGGCCGTGGAAATCGGTAAATGGGCGGACGGCAACAAACTCACTGCCGAACAGCGCGAGCTGTCGTTGCAGGCGATGATTGCCTGGGAAGTGCAGAACCTGCCTGAAGACCAGCGCACCGGTTATATGGGCCCGCAGGAATGCAGCTCGAAATCGGCGCCGGTGCCCAACATCCTGTTCAAGTCGGATGCCATCCATTGATTGAGATTGGTCGCGGTGCAATCAGCAAGATGTCGGCAAGCCTGGAAACGCCGACCGTTCAATATGCGTTCCGTTTGGGCGATACCGAGGTGCCGGTCAATCCCTTGATTGGCACTAAACTGCGTCTGGAATACCTGGGGGAGATCAACTGCTCTCACTGCGGGCGTAAAACCAAGAAGAGCTTCAGCCAGGGCTACTGCTACCCGTGCATGACCAAGCTGGCACAATGTGATGTGTGCATCATGAGCCCGGAGCGTTGCCATTATGACGCGGGCACTTGCCGTGATCCGTTGTGGGGCGAGCAGTTCTGCATGACCGATCATGTGGTGTATCTGGCCAACTCCTCCGGGGTCAAGGTGGGCATTACCCGTGCCACCCAGTTGCCGACCCGCTGGCTCGACCAGGGTGCCAGCCAGGCATTGCCGATCGTGCGCGTGGCGACCCGTCAGCAATCGGGGTTTGTCGAAGACCTGTTCCGCTCGCAAGTGGCTGACCGGACCAACTGGCGTGCACTGCTCAAGGGCGACGCAGCGCCGGTAGACCTCGCCGCAGTGCGTGCGCAACTGTTCGAGAGTTGCGCCGAAGGCCTGCACACCCTGCAGGAACGTTTCGGCCTGCAAGCGGTACAGCCTTTGCATAGCGTCGAGCCCATCGAGATTTGCTACCCGGTCGAGCAGTATCCGACCAAGATTGTCAGCTTCAATCTGGATAAAGATCCGATCGTCGAAGGCACGCTGATGGGGATCAAGGGCCAATACCTGATCTTTGACACCGGCGTTATCAATATCCGCAAATACACGGCCTACCAGCTGGCCGTGCATCAGTAAAAGGACTCCAGCATGCGCACCGAACAACCGCAAATGATCTACCTGAAGGACTACCAGGCGCCCGATTACCTGATCGACGAGACGCACCTGACCTTCGAGTTGTTCGAGGATCACACCCTGGTTCATGCGCAACTGCTGATGCGCCGCAACCCGGCCCGTGGCGCCGGCCTGCCGGCCCTGGCGCTGGATGGCCAGCAGCTGGAGCTGCTGTCGGTCAGCCTCGACGATATCGAATTGACCGCCGAGGATTATCAGCTCAGCGACAGCCACCTGATCCTGCACCCGACCAGCGAACAGTTCGTGGTCGATACCAGCGTGCGCATCCACCCCGAATCCAACACCGCGCTGGAAGGCCTGTACAAGTCCGGCGGGATGTTCTGCACCCAGTGCGAGGCCGAAGGCTTTCGCAAGATTACCTATTACCTCGACCGCCCGGACGTGATGAGCAAGTTCACCACCACCGTGGTGGCCGAGCAGCACAGTTACCCGATTCTGCTGTCCAACGGTAACCCGATCGCCAGCGGCCCCGACGAAGACGGCCGGCACTGGGCAACCTGGGAAGACCCGTTCATGAAACCGGCGTACCTGTTTGCACTGGTGGCCGGTGACCTGTGGTGCGTCGAAGACACCTTCACCACCATGAGCGAGCGCAGCGTGGCGCTGCGCATTTATGTCGAGCCGGAAAACATCGACAAGTGCCAGCACGCCATGACCAGCCTGAAAAAATCCATGCGCTGGGACGAAGAGACCTACGGTCGTGAATACGATCTGGACATCTTTATGATCGTGGCCGTCAACGACTTCAATATGGGCGCCATGGAGAACAAGGGTCTCAATATCTTCAACTCCAGCGCCGTACTGGCCCGCGCCGAAACCGCCACCGATGCCGCGCACCAGCGGGTCGAAGCCATCGTCGCCCACGAGTACTTCCACAACTGGTCGGGTAACCGCGTGACCTGTCGCGACTGGTTCCAGCTGTCGCTCAAGGAAGGCTTCACGGTGTTCCGTGATTCCGAGTTCTCGGCCGATATGAATTCGCGCACCGTCAAGCGCATCCAGGACGTGGCCTACCTGCGCACTCACCAGTTCGCCGAAGACGCCGGCCCCATGGCCCATGCCGTGCGCCCGGAGAGCTTTATCGAGATCTCCAACTTCTACACCCTGACCGTTTACGAGAAGGGTTCTGAGGTGGTGCGCATGATCCACACCCTGCTGGGCGCCGAGGGTTTTCGCAAAGGCAGTGACCTGTACTTCGAGCGTCATGATGGCCAGGCGGTGACCTGCGACGACTTTATCAAGGCCATGGAAGATGCCAATGGCGCCGACCTGAGCCAGTTCAAGCGCTGGTACAGCCAGGCAGGTACACCGCGGCTGGCCGTCAGCGAGCACTACGATGCGCAACAACACACCTATAGCCTGACTTTTGCGCAAAGCTGCCCGGCAACTCCGGACAAGATCGAAAAACTGCCGTTCGTTATTCCGGTCGAACTGGGCCTGCTGGACGCCGGGGGTAGTGAAATTGCCCTGCAACTGGCGGGCGAAGCTGCGGCCTCGGGCACCAGCCGCGTGCTGTCAGTGACTGAAGCCGAACAGACCTTCACCTTTGTCGGCATCAACGAAAAACCGCTGCCGTCCCTGTTGCGCGGGTTCTCGGCACCGGTGAAGCTGAGCTTCGATTACAGCCGTGACCAGTTGATGTTCCTGATGCAGCACGACAGCGACGGGTTCAACCGTTGGGATGCTGGTCAGCAACTGGCGGTACAGGTGCTGCAAGAGTTGATTGCACAGCATCAGCGCGGTGAAGCACTGGTCATGGATCAGCGTCTGGTCGAGGCGTTGCGCACGGTGCTGGGCAATGAGCAACTGGATCAGGCAATGGTGGCAGAGATGCTCTCGCTGCCGGGCGAAGCCTATCTGACCGAAATCAGTGACGTGGCCGATGTCGAAGCCATCCACGTTGCCCGCGAGTTCGCTCGCAAGCAACTGGCAGACAGCCTGTTCGACGCCCTGTGGACGCGTTACCAGGCCAACCGCGAAGTGTCCAAAGCCACGCCTTATGTGGCTGAAGCCGAGCACTTTGCCCGTCGCGCACTGCAAAATATCGCGCTGTCCTACCTGATGCTCAGCGGCAAGCCGCAAGTGTTGGCGGCGGCGCTGGAGCAGTTCGAGCACAGCGACAACATGACCGAACGCCTGACGGCGCTGGCCGTGCTGGTCAACTCGCCCTACGAGGCGGAAAAAGCTGCGGCGCTGGCCAGTTTTGCCGAGCAATTCAAGGACAACCCGCTGGTCATGGATCAATGGTTCAGCGTGCAGGCGGGCAGCACCTTGCCCGGCGGTTTGCAGCGCGTGCGCGAGCTGATGCAACATCCGGCGTTCACCATCAAGAACCCGAACAAAGTGCGGGCCCTGGTGGGTGCCTTTGCCGGGCAAAACCTGATCAACTTCCATGCTGCGGACGGTTCGGGCTATCGTTTCCTGGCGGACCTGGTGATCGAACTGAATGGTTTCAACCCGCAGATTGCCTCTCGGCAACTGGCGCCGTTGACCCGCTGGCGCAAGTACGACGCTGCGCGACAGGCGCTGATGAAGGCAGAGCTTGAGCGCATCCGCAGCTCGGGCGAACTGTCCAGCGATGTGTTTGAAGTGGTCAGCAAAAGTCTGGCGTAACGCCTGGACGTAAAAAAGGCGCTGTCCGAGTGATCGGGCAGCGCTTTTTTTTATGGTTTTTTGTCGCCCAGAGTGATCAAGCGTGACACAGGCACTTTATCAATCACTGCCGTGTAATTGACTGGCCCTTTGAGTTCCTTGATGTCGTTGTCGATATAACCACGCCGGGAGTAGTCGACAGAGGCGATTTGCTTGCCATTGCGATAAATGTGCACGGGCTTGTCTGCGCTGCCATCGCCATTCCAGGTCAGATTCACCTGTGCTGCGTCAGGCGCTAACCGGGCAGAGAATAGCCTTGCACCCAGAGGCCCGGTCAGGGGCAGACCGTCCATGGCATGCCGGGCAGGTACGGGCTCGATGCCAAAATGGGCCAACAGGGTCGGAGTAATATCCGCCTGGCTGGCAAAACCGTAGAGGTTGTCGTGGCCCGGATTGTCCGGATTGGTGATGGGGCGGGTAAGTTGCTCGTTGGCGGGTTTGTTGAGTGCGATAAACGTGGTTTTCTCGCTCAGGGTTTGGGCGCCATGATTACGCCCATCGGGCAGGCGCCGGCCATGATCAGTTGTCACCAGTACTAGCCAGTCTTCATCGGGGTTGCTTTGTTTACGGCGCTTGAGTGCCGACAGTAACTGGCCGACCTTGTCGTCGACGCCCTGGATTGCGGTCTGATAGCGGGTTGAAAAACCGTATCTATGGCCGACATTATCAGGCTCGTCGAAGTGCGCGAAAACCAGGTCCGAGCGACCATATTCAAGCTCATAGCTGGCCTTGTCGGCGACGCATTGATCGACGTCGGAGCATTTGATGGCAAGGTCGATAAAGCCTTGGGCAATATCATCGGCGAAGTTGTTGTTGATGGTATTCCAGCTGACAATGCTGCTCGTCTTGCGTTCAGGATCCGCCTGCTTGAGTTGCTTGAACAGGCTGGGCGCTTTGTTGCGCCATGCGTTGTTGTTGGAGGGGACTTTATGTCGGTCTACCCAGGTGCCGGTCAGTATTGTCGTCCAGCCCGGGCCGCTACCGGTAGTTTGCTCTGTCGCAGTTCCGTCAATCCCTCCGATGTAACTTTTGGCGGGGTTCAGGCCGGCAATATGGGGGGCCATATTATTTTGAATGGCTTGCTGAAGTTTTTCGTATTGCATGCCGTCGACACCAATCAACAAGGCCTTGTGGCTTTTGTAGTTTTGGGCGTCGGAGGTATCAGGGGGCGCGGCATGGGACAACATGACGGTGAATGTCAAACCCAGGCCGGCAGCGATAGATAAAGCAAAATGGGTATGGCTCATGGCAGATCTCACTCAGTGAGTTGAACACGAGACGAATATGTAAGGGCTGTATGTCACTGACATTACGTTATTGCCAGCTTTAAATGCAGGATATTTCAGTACCCGGCACGTTCATACGCAGTTCATGTCGGGCCAGGGGAACTGGCCCGGCACTTCATCAGAACTTCCAGCTCACCGATGCCGTGACGTTGCGCGGGGAGCCGTAGTTGCTTTGCCCGTAACGTACGCTTTGCAGGTATTTCTCGTTGGTCAGGTTGTCGAGGTTGAGCTGGGTGCTCCAGTGCGGGTCGATATCATAGCTGGCCATCAGGCCCACCAGCATATAGGCAGCCTGGTTTGCTGCCGGGGTGTCGTCGTTCTCGACCTTACTCTGCCACTTGAGGCTGCCGCCCACTTTCACCTGCGGTGCCATCGGCAGCTTGTAGGCCATGGAGGTGGTCAGGGCATTGCGCGGTATAAACTTGCGTCCGCGGTTGTTGTCGGCATCGGTGATATAGACGTAGGTATAGCCCCCGCTGATTTGCAGGCCCGGCGCCAGTTCGCCCGAAGCTTCCAGTTCTACACCGCTGCTCTTGTACGACATGCCGTCATACAGGTAACCGCCCAGGGAAGGGTTGAAACCTGAGTAGGTGGCAACGTTATCCTGCTTGGTATGAAATACCGCTGCCGAAACGTCCAGTTTCTTGTCCAGCAGATGCCCCTTGATCCCGGCCTCGTAGCTCTTGCCTTCCAGCGGGTCGAGCACCTGGCCCTGGGTATTGAGGTAGTACTGCGGGTTGAAAATCTTGGTGTAGCTGGCATACAGCGAGTACTGCCGCGTCAGGTCATAGACTACGCCAGCGTACGGGGTGACTTTGCCATGAATGCTCACGTCCCGCCCCGAACCGTAGTTTTCGCCATCGCTGTCGGCACTGAGCATGCGCGCACCGACGATCAGGTGCAGGTCGTCGGTAAGGCTCAACCGTGTACCGGCGTAGAGACTCTTCTGGCGGTCGGTGTAATTGGAGGTCGCGTCGGCATTGGCCATGTTGTAAGCAGGCTTGGGGATGACGCCGTTGAGGGCATCTTCCAGCGACACCGGGGTGTAGTACGAGGAGGTGCCGTACAGCGAGGTTTCCTGGGTACGGGAACGGGCCACGTTGGCGCCGAAGGTCAACTGGTGCTCGCGGCCGCCCAGGCTGAAAGGCCCGCTGAACGAGAGGTCGCCATCCAGCTCGCGGGTCTTGCCTTTGTAGTTGGAGGCCAGCCCGGTATAGCCGGTGCTAGAGGCGCTGTTGGCATAGATGTAGAACATGTCGGTGTCTTCGCGATGCTCCATGGCGGTTACGGTCAGCGTGGACTTCCAGTCATTGGCGAAGTGGTGCTGCCACTCGGCGAAGGCGCGACTGGTGCGTACATCCCAGTACACCCAGGGCTGGGCAATGTTGGCACTGGTGCTGCTGTAGTGCAGGGCGTTGCCGCTGCTGTCGGTCAGCGGCAGGGAGCCCCAGCTGGCACCGTTGGCATTGCTTTTCTGGTCTTCATAACCGACGGTCAGCGTGTCGTCGTCACTCAGGTCGAAGGCGAGCATGCCACTGAAGATGTTCTTTTCCCGGGAATAACGATCCAGATAAGAGTTGCCCACTTCGTTGGCATAGATCACTCGCCCGCGCACATTGCCCGAATCGGTCAGCGGCCCGGAGACGTCGAGATCGACCCGGCGCTTGTCCCAGGAGCCGGCGCTGACGCTGACCTTGGCCTCAGGCTCATAGGTGGGGCGTTTGCGGATAAAGTTAACCGTGGCCGACGGGTTGCCAGTGCCGGTCATCAGGCCGTTGGCGCCGTGCAAGACATCAACCTGCTCGTAGGGTGCGGTGTCGATATCACCCACCAGCACGCCGCCGGTGAGCCCCATGCCCATGCCGTCGTACTGGAAGTTGGTGATGTCGAAACCGCGGGCAGTGAAGTAGGTCCGGTCGGTCTCGACCTTTTGCACGTTGACTCCGGGGGTACTGTCCAGCACATCGCGAATACTGTTGAGCTTGAAGTCGTCAAGTTGCTCGCGCTTGATGCTGGTGATGCCCTGGGGTGTTTGCCCGGCGGTGAGGTTCAATCGCGTCGTAGTGGCGGCGGGTTTGGCTTGATAGCCCGGTGGTGCATCTTCACTGTCGGCGGTGCCGGTGACGCTGGTGGAAGGCAGGTTCAAGGTGTACTCGTCGGCTGATGCCGAATTGAGCATGCCCAGTGCGACAAGTGTAAGGGCGGACGTCGGAAGGCTGAACAGTGAGCGCATGATCTGCGGATACTCCGGGCTGGAACTGCGTAAACGAGAATTAGTTACAAAGCTTTACATTTGTGCAAATGATAATCAATGCTCTTAACTATTCTTTACGCATTGTTGCAAAATCCTTGCTGCGGTCTTTTTATCGGGCACCTCGGCGCCTCGACCAAACGCCGCCTGCCGAGTATCTGCAAAATCTCGCCAACGGCTCTGCGTGAAGGCTATAAACTGTCAGCCTGTGTGGTTCCGGCTTGAAGCGTCGGAGCCGGTTCATCATCGATAGCGAGTAGTGCATTCATTAAATGAGCAACCCCACCTCTACCTCTAAAGCCAACTGGCAGCCTGTAATCGCGCTGGCGCTGGCCGCTTTTGTGTTCAATACCACCGAGTTTGTGCCGGTGGGGCTGCTGAGTGCGATTGGCGCAAGTTTTGACATGGCCACGGCCCGGGTCGGGCTGATGCTCACCATCTATGCCTGGGTGGTGTCACTGGCTTCCTTGCCGATCATGCTGGTGACGCGCAACGTTGAGCGGCGCAAGTTACTGCTGGTGCTGTTCGGGTTGTTTATCGCCAGTCATGTACTGTCGAGTCTGGCGACCAGCTTCGGCATTTTGTTGCTTAGCCGGATCGGCGTGGCGCTGTCCCATGCGCTGTTCTGGTCGATAACAGCCTCTCTGGCGGTGCGTCTGGCGCCTGAGGGCAAGCAGGTGCAAGCGCTGGGGTTGCTGGCCACCGGTACTTCGCTGGCGATGGTGATGGGGGTGCCCCTGGGCCGTTTGCTGGGCGAGGCCATGGGCTGGCGTACCACTTTTCTGGTGATCGCAGCGCTGGCGGTGTTGCTGGTGCTGTGGTTGGCGCGCACTTTGCCGTTGCTGCCAAGCCAGAATTCCGGCTCGCTCAGAAGCTTGCCGGTGCTGTTCAAGCGCCCTGCACTGGTGGCTGTGTATCTGTTGACGGCGGTGGTGATCACGGCGCAATTTACCGCGTACAGCTATATCGAACCCTTTGTGCAGAACGTGGCGGGTATGAGCGGCGCTACCGTGACCCTGATCCTGCTGCTCTTCGGCGGTGCGGGGATTTTCGGTTCGCTGTGTTTTAGCTGGTTCCACAAATACAGCCCGCTGGGCTTCCTGCTGACCGCTGTGGGCCTGATCGCGCTGAGCCTACTGTTGCTGTTGCCGGCCAGCAACTGGATTGAATCCCTGGGGGTGTTGAGCATCATTTGGGGGATGGCGATCATGGGCTTTGGCCTGGCGATGCAGTCCAAAGTACTGACCCTGGCGCCGGACGCGACGGATGTGGCGATGGCGATGTTTTCCGGTATCTACAATATCGGCATTGGCGGCGGGGCATTGCTGGGCAGTTCGGTGGGCAGCCATTTCGGTTTTGCCTGGATCGGGCTGGCAGGTGGTTCGCTGGCGGGGCTGGCGTTGGTGTTCTACGCCTGGACCATGTACCGGCTAAACCGCAGCGCCGCACAGGCCTGACATACCGGGGCTTTGGCGCAAGGCCAGAGCCCCGGCAGATTTTACACGGCGTTCAGATGCTCATACAGAATCGTGGCGCCCACGATGATCAACACCACACCCCCCACAATTTCTGCGCGCTTGCCGACCAGGCTGCCCAGCGCGCGACCCAGCATGGTGCCGATAATCACCATGGTCATGGTTGCCAGGCCGATGGCTGCTGCTGCCAGCCAGATATTGACGTCGACAAAAGCCAGGCCTACGCCTACTGCCAGTGCATCGATGCTGGTGGCGATGGCGGTGACCACCAGAATCCAGAAAGAGTGTTGCGACGGTTTGTCTTCGGGCATGTCTTCATCGGGTTTTACGCCGTTGTAGATCATGTACAGGCCCAAGCCCAGCAGCAGGGTAAAGGCGATCCAGTGGTCCCACTGAGTGACGTAGCTGCTGGCCGCCTGACCGATGGCCCAGCCGATCACAGGCGTAATGGCTTCGATCACACCAAAGATCAGGCCGGTGCGCAGGGCTTCGTTGAAACGCGGTTTATGCAGGCTTGAGCCTTTGCCGATGGCGGCGGCAAATGCGTCGGTAGACATGGCGAATGCCAGGAGAATCAGGGCAATTGGGTTCAATTCAGTCATCCAGCCGGGCTTGAGACAACGACATAACACTGCGCGCCCGACTTCAGCACAGGTATGACGTTGGTCTCGCAAATCCGTATGGATGCCATGGCCACGGCAGGTTGCCGAGAATGTTGACCAGAGCGCCGCCACTTGCATGACGGCCAGCTACTCCCCAAAGAGGGGGCAGACGTTAACAGAAAAACGGGGGGATTGGGAAAAGGCTAAATTTTGTGTAGGGTTATTCGTATGTGAGGCTGCGATCGGCGACGCAGATGCCAGCCTGTTTGAATGCAAGATTTACGGCCGACATTTTTTCTCTGTGGGAGCCGGGCTTGCCCGCGATGCAGGCACCTCGTGCTGGCTGGATGAACGAGGTGCTGCCATCGCGAGCAAGCCCGCTCCCATAAGAGATTGGCGTTGCTTCAAATTTTTGCTTCTGCTGTAGCCACTCGATTGTACAGGCGCCGTAAATGCCGGCTATGTACCGGGCTTACCTGCCACCCTTTACGCCGATGTGCTGACCATCGACCCCGAGCTGCCACTGCCCTGGGCCGTCAATGCTTGCAGCAAGGCTGCCGTCGCCGCCTGCAGCGCTGCTGCTGTCGCAGTCACCTGGGCCTGGGCTCCGGCCACGGCGGCGGCTTTACTGGCTTCGTTCTG
>NZ_WIVQ01000118.1:0-13618 GCF_009600545.1 Pseudomonas sp. FSL R10-1339
CCATCTTGGCCTCCTGGCTTTAATGGCGGTGTATTTTACAGAAAATCGTATTTCTTGGGTTTACGTACAGAGCCTAGTAAGCATGTTTGTCCTAGCCATTCCAGACCCCTGACCTTTCGCTGAGCACACCCGTGTTGCTGCTTACCACATTTTGCGCAACTGGAGAGACGCACTGTATTTTACCGGCCACTCAAATTGAGCTGGACCAGTCCTAATAGGTCGTGACCAGCTTGAAGGCCGTTGGCTGTGAAGGTGGCGACCGGCGGAGATTAGCCAAATATAATCAGTCCTTGAATTAGTCCGGCGTCGTAAGTCCGGCGAGCTGATAGCACTCACCCGCCGACGCCACCACCTCGTAAATGCTCCAGCAAAAATCGACGCGCTGCTCGAGAGGATGCGCTGATACTGCTGGGATGCTGGATTCGAAAACATTGAATTCGCTGATGAAGCCTAAATCGCCAGAGCTGATTACGCGGTATCCCCTCCCCGCTGAAGTCACCTAACCCAGCACATACATTCCCTTCACCCTTGTGCGGAAAATAACGTTGTCGGAATCTCGCACTGCTAGCGCCGTTGGCGAAAATGATAATGTCGGGCCGTAAAATTTCTATTTGTACTTTGAGTAGTCGTTCCGAAATTTCCAGCAGGGTTGGGAAGTGCTCCCATCGCATCGGTGACTTTTTGTTCCATGCAAAGCTGAACAAATTTGCCCAAGCTAAACCTGGAATACCCTGATCGGCGGCCAAGTCGCGCAGTAGATTGAAATAGCTTTCACCTCGGTCTCTGGGTTTACGTATGAACTTGGCAAGGTGATCTTGCTGTATCGCCATCGCCCTGTAGATGTAGTCTTCCAGGTTTTGGAATTTTTCATCACCCTTCAGCACATCCCAGCGGCGAGTTTCACGCCCGACCACCAAAATCTTCCGTGGTGCTGATTGATAGGCGGCCGAGGTGCCAGGAAGAAAAAGTCCGGAGAGCTTGGCGTATTCGGAGTGATGAATTTTGCTACGGTCAAGCCAGTGCTGCGGTAGAACTGTAAGCACATCGTGGTAGGCCTTCGCCAGGGTTTGCTGCATGCTATCCATCGCGGACGCTCCCGATGAAGTGAAGCCTTTTTAGTAGTCGCCGGTTGAGTGCGGCTTGCTGCCCCATTGCCCCCAAACCCTTCCTTAGACCAATGCTGGTAATGGTCTCGCACCATGGATATCATCGCTAGCTATCCACGGGCGTGCGATCAGATGTCGATTTTGCAAAACCATCGAAAGACTGTTACTCGCATGTTGATGCGCTGCCTGGTCGACCGTCAACTGGCATCTCGTGACGTTACGCATCCGCTACATATTGTACTTCCGCGCTGGGACGCCAAACTCGGCGACGCGATCGTTTCTTCGTTTTTCTTTCGCGAAGCGCGCAAGCTTGGTGCCCAAGTCACCGTGCTCACGGTGCCGGAGTTGGTCGACATGCATCGGCTTGACTTCGATGTCGACCAAGTTATTCCGGTTACTGGCGCGCCTACGCTAATCGGGTTGGGCCCACTAGTACGGAAATTGGGATCGGTCGATGTATTTGTCCATTTAGTTGGACGTATTCAACCCATCGAAATGCTGTTCATCCGTTTGCTTAAGCCCGCCCGGGTATACTCGTTGGATGATGCCTTGCACTGCGTTAGCGACAAGCTAGGTGAAGCTACCGCGCGGTCAAACGTGGTTGAGCGCTACGCCCGGGTTCTGCTAGACCTCGGGGCGACCCGGATAAACCGTGACTATATTGTCCCGCTCCCCAAACAGCAGGTCGGCGACCCCGTTGCGCACATCCTGGTCAACCCCTACGCCAGCCGACCTGACAAAAGCATCGGGTTCACCAGAGCGCTCTCGCTGATCAGTGCTTTGGCGGATGCCTGGCCGCAGCACTCTATCGGCATACTGTGCAGTCCGGCCAGCCGTGCCGAGGCGCAGCAACTCGAGCGCGCCATCGCCCGCAGCAACGTTCGGGCACTGTCCGAACTGGATACACCTCGCTTGGTGGCGGGTGCTATCCGGCGGGCCGAGGTGGTTGTGAGTGTCGATACTGCCATCGTACACATGGCTGTCGGGCTGAAGGCCGCATTGGTCGCGATCTATCCGGGCAGTGACTCTTACAATCCATGGCTGCCGCCGCTTGCCCCCCATACTCGAGTTGTTTTCAGTCGCCAGGATCCACGTCAGTACCTGCATGCCGGTAAGAAAAACATGAATAAGTTCAATGATGTAGACGTGATTCATTCAGTCGCTGAACTGTTCCAGGAGTCGAGCCCTGCAACCCTCGCACTGGATGCGTATATCGTTTCCGGCCTGGGTGTGGCCACGGGTACCATGGCCCGCCAGCTTCCCTTGATAAGCCAGTCTTTTCCGGAAGTCGCCGAGTGCCATCCGGGCACGCTGAACTTGCAACTGTCACGACCGCTGCGTTTGATCCGTCCTCATCACCGCAGCGCACCGCTGGCGTGGACTCCCAGCGGACGAACAAGGGAGGTGTTCGACTTGCTGCGCATCGAGTTGGAGTTTGACCACCTAGCACACCGCGTGCCGGCTTGGCTGTATGTCGCCCATGGCTCGCCACACCGGCAGACCCCTACGGTGCACGAGGTGATCGCGACTCGTCTGGCGCTTAACGAGGCCAAATGTTGCCGCGTGCACCTGCCGGCGGATGCCGTGGACCTGGCCTGAATCCTCAGCCGCAGTGCTCGATCAAGCGCTCGCACTCCCCGAGCCAATAGCCACGGTCGGGTTCGATATGCAGGAAGATGCGTGACAGCAGAGTTTCCTCGTCGAAGAACTCGGCCACCGACTCATCGCGTGTCGCTGTCCGCTTGAACCAGGTGTTGTACAGCTTGAGGAGGCTCACGTCGCGCAGCAAGAAATCGCTCACGCCAATGTCCGTCCGCCTCATCACCGTGCAACTGTCGAAGTTGTACAGCGGTCGATAACCCGGGTCGCATACCGAGGGTGAAATTAGCGCCTGCTGGTGCGGCAACCTGGCGACTATCTCCTTGATCCCTCCCGGGTTGCCCCAGGCATGTGCCTCGACGGCCAGCCCGGTCGCCAGTGCCTCGGCGAGATGGTCATTTCCCGGCAGTGAGGCGAATAGGCATTCGCTGTGCCAGTGCAGCCGCTCGTCGAGTCCCGTTGGGAACAGCAGCGAGGTCGGGTCGCGCAGTAGGATGCTGTCCGCGTCGATCCATGCGCCGCCATGGCGATGCACGTAAGCCATGCGGATGAAGTCGCTCCTAGCGACGATCGCCTCGATCCCCTTGTCCATGTTGAAGGTCAGCGGTTCGAAGCTCCAAACCTTGCCGAGGATAGAAGCATCTATGCAATGCTCTAGGCTGTCCGGGGTTAGCAGGGTGAAATGGTCCCCCAGCGCCCGCTGCATGGAGACCAGGGACAAGGCGATCCACGGCGGCATGCTCTGCCCCGCCGCCGTTTCCCAGTAGCTCACGTAGTTCACACGCACAACGGAGCCCTCTCTGCCTTCACGGCGCTACTACCAAGCAGCCCATTGTCCTCCAGGTAATACCGCAGCAGTGTCAGCGAGGGTATGCATTCTGCCTGGCGCAGGAACTCATTTCCGAGAGCTGCCTTGTACAGCCGCAACCAATTGGCCGCCGGCACCCGCGCTAGGAATGCCGGCAAGGCTTGGTAGTTGTCCGTCGAAAACAGTAGACGCAACGTGCGCAGGATGGGTTGGTAACCCACAGCCCCAAGCAGTTTGGCCAATGTGTCGTCCAGCTGATGGCTGATTTCCACCATGTTCAGGCGCTCCTCGACGGTGGCATCCGCCAGGGCGATCCGCGGATCGATGGCAACCGGGTAGATCGCCTGGAACGAGCGGGCACCGGCTAGCAGGGACTCACGCAACACCTTGTCGGCAGTCGACCCTGTCACCAGCACATCGTCGCCGAAGATGACGTGCACGCCGCTCCAGCGATAGAAGTTCTCCGCGGGTATCACATGGTCCTGGACAAGATTGACCCGCTCGCGCTCTTCAGTACTCAGACTCGCGTAGTTCTCGCAAGGAGGGGCGATGCGCGGCAGCTTGACGTTGATCAGGGTGGGCAGGCCCATATGGGCGAGCTTGACGTTTATCTCCTCCACCACGATGTCGTAGAGCACGTTGGCCGTCGAAGGCACGTTGCGCCAGCCAGTGGTCATGAGCACCACATTGTCGTTGAGCTTCCGCGCGTTGGTGAACAACCGTGCCCAGTGCGATGCCGGGTCATCCAGATGCCGCTCCAAATAGTTGATCACCAGGCCGGCGAGAAAACGTATGTCCTTCTGGCTGCCGTACTTGGCACGGCTGTAGATGGCTGTCAGCGCGGAGGCGCTTGCGCCACTGCGCATATCGCGGAATCCGTTGGTGCCGTCGGACGTTAGACAGTTCAGGGCATGACCACCGAGCACCGCGACATAGCTGTCCATATCGATCAGGTCTTGCGCAAGCAAGCCGCCAGCGAACGCGCGCAGACCTCCATTCACATCCTCCGCCTGCGGCCGGGCCACGGCCTCGCGAAAGCGCGCCAGCTGTTCGTCGACAGGCGCCTTGGCGAGTAGTTTCCAGTCATTCGATCGGGAGTTCACGGGACAATCCTTGTATCGGAGCCAGATGACAGACTGAAGAAGTCTAGGGGCATGCCGATGCGTCGACGCCCTTCGAAGTAGCTGATCCGGTCCAGGCCCAGCGGTTGCAGCTCATCGACCAAAGTG
Source organism: Pseudomonas sp. FSL R10-1339 (assembly GCF_009600545.1). Taxonomy (NCBI): domain Bacteria; kingdom Pseudomonadati; phylum Pseudomonadota; class Gammaproteobacteria; order Pseudomonadales; family Pseudomonadaceae; genus Pseudomonas; species Pseudomonas sp. FSL R10-1339. The sequence goes on from NZ_WIVQ01000118.1 coordinate 4,743, forward strand.
CGGATGCCTGCCCCCGCGTCCAGCGGATCGTGGGCGTCTGAACCTATGGTGAAGGCCGCACCGTGGGCGATCAGTTGGGGCAGCAGGGTGCGTGATGGGTAGCTCCAGACGCCCTGAACCTCACGAGCCGAACCGGGCAACAGGCTCGACTTGCGAATGCCCGAGGCATTCAGTTCGTAGGCCACATCATTGCGGGCGAACAGCGGCAGCAGCGGTTCCATCCGGCGCAGCACTACCTCTTCCGCCACCCCGCGCAATAGCGTGTCGGCGTGCCCGACGGCGTCGAACAGCCCGCACTCCAACAAGGCTTGCAGATGGGCGAAATATCGGTCGAGAAAGGCCGGGGCGGACAGCCGGGCCAACTCCCAAACCTTAGCCATGGGCTCGCCCGGCAACTCAACGTAGTGGATCGAGCCGATGGCGAAATCCAGCTCGTACCGGGCCAACATCTCGCGGTTGTAGGCATCCGCACCCGGCATGTAGTCGAACTCCAGTCCGCGCAGGATCTTGATCTTCCCTTGGTGCTCCTGTCGTGCCCGCTCAATATCGGCGAAATAGCACTCCAGTTCCGCCTCCAACAGGCGATTGTCGCTGTCCACCGGGAAAGGCGCGTGGTCGGTGATGGTGAGGATCTTCACTCCGGCGGTGATTGACGCCCGCACCAACTCATCCACCGTACCGACGGCATGCTTGGAATAAAAGGTATGGCTGTGGGAGTCGATCATGCCGGTACCATCCGTTCTAACAGGCCATCGTGATTGGCCAGTTCCTTGACCAGCCAGTAGGGGTTATTCACCTTGCGCAGGATCTTGTGCACAAGTTCGAGGTCGTCGATACGTGCCAGCAGGTCCCTCAGTGGTTGGCTGTAAAGGGCGCGAACCAGAGGGGTGTCGCGCACATGGTTGGCCAGTCGCTCCCAGCCGATTCGGTCGAAATGGATATTGCCCAAACGCTGGTGTTCGATGCCGTACAGGTAGACGTCACCATTAGGTTTCACCGTCAGGTCCATGCCGTTGGCGTAGGGAGGCGGGTTGAGGCTGCCGAGGGTGAAGCGCTTGTTGACCCGGGCTTCGATCGCGTCGATGTAGCCATGCAGGTCCAAGTAACCAGGTGGCGTGTCGGCCGCCGGGTGGACCAGGTTCTTGTAGTCGATGCCGAAGCGTTCCTCGCCGACCACCAGCGTATCTTCCAGGGTATTGCCCGCGACAATCCCGGCGTCGAGGCCCCAGCGCGCCAGTTCCTCTCGTAGGTAGTCGCGGGTGAACTCCCGATCAGTGTCGATCGAACGAAACGAAAAGCTTAGCCCGGCCGGACTGTTTCGTCGCAGGTAATCCAAGCTGAAGCCATGGGCTCGCCATTTTACCTTGTCGATATGGTGGCTGTCCGAGCTCAGACGGATATTGCAGGTGTCGCCACGGCTGAGCACGATACGATTGGTGGTGTCATAAAACTCCGCCATCTTCTCGTGGGGAAAAAAACCGCTTGTAATGAACTCAAAACGCTTACCGCCTTGGGAAAGCTCAAGAATCTCATGGAAGACTCTGGCGTTGTTGAGGGGTTCGCCCTCTCCGCTGATAGAGATGCGCTTGACGTCAGGGGCGTTGATCAGCGCCACCAGGTTCTCCCGAGCAAGGTTGGATAACTCCATGCTCATACCCGTCTTGTGCTTGTCGGCGTACATACAGAACGCGCAACCGATGCCGCAGATTTGGGTGATGTCGATGTACAGCAGGTGGCCTTTCAAATCCATCTTTCTTGACTCGTTGCTAGCCTGCACGAGCGCGCAGGCGTGGGTTGCACATGACCGGAGGTCACCGGTCGCGTAGGGCCTCAGTGAGGCAGCAGTACCTGCAGTTGCGGGATCTGTACGGAGTCGCGATGGATAACTGCATGCAGTACTCGATCCTCTCGGACCGCGGCCATGTCCGGGTAATCGCTGTAGTGATCGTTGCTGATCACATAGGTCCCGACATCGAACTCCGCGGCTGCTAACACCGGATGGTCGGCGGTGAGAGTGGGCGGCATAACCAGTACCCGTACCTGCGGAAACATCGCTTGGAGTGCGTTGTCGCTCATATCGAGTTGGCAGCGGATTCCCGGATCGAAGACCAAGGTCACGCCATAAGTCGCGGCCAGGTGAGGGACCAGTGCCTTAAGCACCACCAGACCGATGAAGCGTCGTTTGCCGCCCGCTTCGTTCAGGTAGCAAAGATTGTTGCCGTCTACCACCAGGTTGCGGATTTCGTTTTCCAGCAGGCGTAAGGTGTCGCGCAGCCGACGCTTGCGTTTATCCTCTTCCCGTTCCAGTTTGCGCTGATGGAATTGCCGGTCCTTCAATACCCTATCCGGACTGCGCTGCCCGGCACCAAAGCGGATTTCACAATCTTCATGGACCATCCTTTTAGTAAATGAGCTTTGCGCGTTGTCCAACTGGATGATGAAGCATTCGGCATCGATGATGTCCCGCTCCGTCGCCCGCAACTGGTCATGAGTAGTTTTCCAATTGCGATACACCTCTCCAGCCACCGCCTCCCAGTGAGCGCTGGCCTTTCTGACTTCCTCGGCGACGCCCTGCAGGCGTTGCATCTCGTTGTCCAGTTGCGTGATGGTTGCCCTGGCCTGCAGGGAATCGAAGCCACGGTATCTCTGCGAATTGGCGCTCAGGCGCAGCTCCTCGAGTTGGCTCTCGCCGAGCCCGGATACCAAGCCCACCTGCCGGTTCTTGAACTGCGACAGCCGCTCCTGCTGGGTGCTGACTTGGCGCTCGGCCACGCGCCGCTCACTGGAAAACCAGTGCAACGGCGACCAGCCTGCCTCGGCAACGCCCTTGGCGCTGTTCAGCTCAGCGCGGCTGGCCTTGATGCTCTGTTCGACCCTGGCAAGCTGCTCCCGCGCGGCGATAGTTTCCCGTTGCACCTGAGCGAGCTTGGCATGGTTATTCTCGTGGTCGAATCGCTCGAACCAGTCGAGGGCGGCACGCAAGTTCTGGATGTTTGCATTGATCACTATGATTTCCCCCTTGAGGGATACCAGTCGCTTGGCGTTATGGTTGCTGTACACGGTTCTCGCTCCTACTCAATCCGTTGGTTCAGGTGGCGCTCTGCGCCGCGCGTTTGCCTGAGGCATGCACGGCTTTCGCAGCGAGGTTCAGCGCGACCACCGTGGCCGCGCCGGCGGCGAAGCAGATGATGTTGGTCAGGAGAAATTCGAGAGGGGAAATCACAGGGTTCATGGACTCACTCCTTGGTCATCTAAAGTAGGCGTCAGGCGCCCAGGCGTATCCCGCATTTGCCACAGAAGTTGGCACCGGCCGCGACTACCGCATGGCAACCGGGACAGGTAGATTTGAGCAACATCTTCTGGCGCATATGGCCGATCTGGATTACGCAGGGCAAAGTGACCCGATACGCCGGGCTGGCTAGGTCGAACGCCGTCCAGATCCCGGTGATGGCCCAGCCCACCGGGCCGGCCAGCACTGCAAGGCCACGACCCAGGGTGCTGGAACCCGCCAGCACTACGCCACGTCCTACCAGGCTGCTCATGGTCGCGCTGGCGACCACCGCCGCCACGTTATAGGACGCCAGCCCGGAACTGCCGAGTGAAGCCAGCAAGGCCGCCAATGCCCCCGGCCCCATGGCGGGCCGGTACGACAGTCCGCCCAGGGACTCGAACAGGGTGCGGCGGTCTTCCTCGCTCATCCGCGTCAGGGACTGGGCGAATACCTTGGTGATGATCGCCATTTCCATCTCGGCGCAACTGGCGCTCGCCTTGTTCTTCGCGCCAACGTGCCCGGCCACATCCGCCAGCAGCTCGCGGTACGGCACACCACTGCCACCGCGGAAGAGGTTGACCAGTGAGTTGCCGCCAAAGCGGGTCAGCTCCTCGGCAAAAATGGCCCCGGCCGACTCGTCGGCACCCTTGTCCTTAGCGGCCATCAACTGACGACAGACTGAAGAGGAAAGGGAGATGCGGCCCTTGCCGCTATCGGTGATCACATCTATTAGCAGTCCCAGATCATCGGCACTGGCACTCATCAATACATCGGCAAGATCGGGGTCGTGAATGATCGGCATCCCGGCAGTCCTTATTGTTCGCTATAAGAAGGATCGTGTGGCGTGGACTGGCTGACCCAGGCACCCGCTATCGCGGCCAACCACTTGCGTGGGCCGGATTTTGAAATCTCTCGCAGCATCAGCGCGTCGAGCTTGAGACAGGCTCGTCTGCGCCACTCATCGCGGGCATTGGCCCGGGCAACTTCCGGCGAGGCGCCCACGATACTGGGGCGCTGATCTGGATGGACCTTGCATTCGCGCAGGACCTTTTCCACCGGATTGACCGCCTGAAGCCGCTCTTCGGCCTCCAGCTTGTGAGCTGCAGCTAGGTAGTCGCCACTGTTGCCGATCGCGCTAGCCAGCAGTTCCCAGTCCTGGGGCCGCATCAACAGGAAAGCAGGTGGCACACCCAGAGCCTCGGCAAGTCGCTCGATAGTGCTCAGGTCCGGGTTGGCATCACTACCTTGCGCTGGTGATTTCAGGGCTCGCAGCGTGCTACGGGCGATGCCGGTTTGCTGCTGGATCTGTACCGCGGACAAAGGCCCAGGAGCGTCGGCATAGCGTTGTGTCTCCCGCTGCGCGCCTGCGACCGCGATAACGGCGGACAGATTGCGGCTAAACCATTGGCCGAGCGAAAACTGAGTGGACTGAGAAGTGAGGATATTCATTGCCATCATCTCGCAATTAGATGATGGCACTTTAGTCATATGAATGGCGTTGCGAAAGGCACGAATGGAGCGTCTTAGCTCCATTTTGTGGGTTTTTAATAACTATTTAAGAGAAGATGGAGTGTCTGCGATCCATTTTGTATCCGGTCGGCTTTTCGCATTTTGATTCGTGCGCGTTTGCGTGAGTTTCCCTTTATCAGCGTCTCTTACCTTCGGTGCGGCTTATGCGGAACGCTTGGCGATGAAACGCAATGTGGACGAGCAAAGCCTCGATTGTCTCAATTGCAAAATTCTTCGCATCAAGGACGAGACGGTCTGGAAATATGACCCCAAAGGGCCGTATGACATAGACCAGATGCTACAGGCCCAGTCCCGCAGGGATGAGGAAAAATTGAATGCGGCACTTGCCGAACACAGTAGAAAGCGTTGGAACAGGGAATGCGTGATTCAGAGGCCCAGAAGCTAACGCCCTATGAAGGCGATTGGGTCTATCAGCGGATGACGAAACAGGCCCCTTTGACCATCATGACCATTTGGCGCAAAAGCCAGATCAAAAAGTGGTCCTTCAGATTTGAGACCATGGATCGTCTAGCACAAGAAGTTCACGGGTTCGAGGTCATGGAAACGAGACTCAAGGTTGGAAGTGGCCCCAGTGCCCACATGTACAGCCTTAGCGCTAATAAGAGAATATTGAACTGCATGGACTGCTCCAAGCCAGAGCACTGGGTCAAGGCTGATCCGACGAAAGATCTCAGCGATCGTTATTATGCCCGCCAGCTGGCAGGCAACCCGTAGCACTTACGGTAGAAGACATTGTCCCTGCCCAAAGTCGCATTGGGCAGGGACAATGTCTGCCTGATGTCGCTCTTTCGATCTTGGTGGAATGCTTAAGGCAAGACCGGTTATCTTGCTCGGCCATTCTGACTGTCGTACGTTTTTATTAGGTTTTTGTTGAGATTTAACAGAGTGCGAAAGCGTAATTTCCAAATGGATCGAGAGACGTCCCGGACGTCGACGCTCATTCCCAATAGGAAGCCGTTCGACAACATGAATCTACGCGTTAATACTTTATGAAGTAGCAGAAATTTATTCAATGGACTATGGTTTTCATGTCGTAACGGCGCGAAGCTCGTTATGGCAGTTGCCTAAGGTTTTGAAAAAAAGCTGATTTGGCTTCTGCTGTTGACTGCGAATCTCCAGATTCCATATTGAGATCTGAGACTATTTTTTACATGGAATGGGCTAAACGATATATTGAGGTAACTTACAGTCTTGTTTGTCTTGGCCGAGCTCGCCGTGTTGTCGCAGAACATTCATTATCGTCAATGCACCAAGCTCATGTTTAGGAGATATGACAGTGAAGGGTCGAAGAAAAGTGAAAACTCTAAAATGGTCGCTGGAAGCCAAGTTTAAAGCTGAGGCTCGCGAAATTTTGCTTCTTAGGCGTATAAGACAGCAGATAGAGCTCCTTGAAATCGCGGCGCAGAGAGGGTGCGATATGGAGCCCGTCGGACGGCTAGCAGGCTAGCATGTCGATGCTGCAGGAGTAAATATCATCAGTTTTGCCTGGCCCATTGCTGTGCGGAATCCAAGACTGCAAATTCTGAGCTGAATAACGTACGTGTTAGTAAGTAGTCGTTGCTAGTCGAGGTGTAGGGTGACGAAAACTTGAGCCCGCACAGCAGATGAGTGAATTTTTTCATACGGAGAGTGTGAATGGATAATCGCGATATCAGAGACCAAAGCAACGCCCGTACTCCAACTGAATATCTTTTAGGGCCTGATGTTGTACCACGCAGTGCAATTTCGATTTACGAGCCCACTGATACCAGCTTTGCGCTGGCGGATGTGCGGGCGATGATCTCTAATTCGGATCTATACTCAACTAGGAATATTCTACAGCGTATCCTGAATGTTTCAGCTAGAGGGAGTCATCATGAAAAACTTAGTGAGCTGTCTTTCCACCTCGACTCCCAGCAGAGTGCTGCGGTTTTCCAATACGCACAAATTTTGGAGTACGCGACCCATGTATTTGGGTCTCAGGTTTCTGCTGAAGATTGGCTGGGGCGCTCCTGTAAATATTTGGATAACGTTGTACCTCTGGATGTTGTTGATGAGGCGAGCGGGTTTCGCATCGTTTGGAGCTACCTTGAGCGAATAGAGCATGGTGTATACCAATGATCATGTATTGCAGTTGGGCTCAGAGTAAGGTTGATGTGTTGGTACGGCGTATTGCTTAAGCGTCAGCTAGTCTTGCGATGCGGCATAGCTTCTGATGTCAGCCTGGTCATAACTAAAAAATAATCAACTTTTTCTCAACAGGTCGCAATATTGGAGGCGCATTGGTGAAGTGGTTCTGGATAGTAATGCTATGTAGTTTGTTCGGATATTGGATGAGTGGGCAATATAAATTTCCGGAATGGTTGCTTTGGTCCTTGCTGCTACTAGGAACTTCGCTATGGGCTTTCGCCAAACTGGCAAAGTACCGAGAAGAAAACTGAGAGCAGATTCTGATGTCTGCGATGTATGGAACAGATGCTACCTCCCTGAGCTAACCAAGGCTGTAATTAAGCCCGTGTTATACTTTGCCCATAGTAACATTGTACTCGTCGCATCAGCCCTTGGTCTTTGATGGAGAGTCATGTTAGCTGCGCGGAGCACCCCTATAACTTCAGATTACGGATATCTGAGGCCAGTTAAAAACCCGCGCATGCGCGGATTTTCAACGCCCGCTAAGCGTTTTGCATGAGCTAAAGAGTTCAGCGTTGGTCGAATAGCCTTGGTCAACTTCTGTAAGTCGCAAAGAGTTTGTAGCTGCTGATGTGGGCCTTCCCAACATATGGCCCGGGATTTTTCCGCGCATGCGCGGAAAAATCTAGCAGGTCACAACAATTTTCACCCTGGATTAGCCTGGCTTTTCGCATAGCTACAGCCTATTTGATGCCCTTCGCCTTCCCATTATGAGAGAGGTATCTAAAAACGAGGCATCAAATGCGGATAATAGAATTAGCGGCTATTGGTGGCATCCACCCAGATTTCGCCAAAGTAGAGCGAGAGCTCGATCTGGCGCCGTTCGACTTGCCAGATCCTGCTCTAGTACCCCACGGCATGGCGACGCAGATTAGTGAGCTCTATCCGCTAGTCGTCGTAGGGCCTGATCTACTCTGCGTGGGTCAGACGACACTGTATCGATGGTTGAGTGCTTACGCGCCCCCTGAAACACTGGTTAGCTGTATTGATCTGCCTCGCTATTTCACGAAAGCTCGGATCATTCACCTGGTGCTCGCAGAGCGTTTGGTTCTTCCAGCACTCGCTCGGATCACACGGCAACAGGTAAAGGACCTTTATCAACACCTTAGGCATACGCCGGAGCAATGGCCCCATGAGTACCGAAGCCACGCGCACCTCGCACAACTCGTTGGTGTAAAGCCATTAAAAGGTTCGGAGAGTCGCGAATGAACACGCGCAATGCGCTGCTTCGTCTGGCTTCCGAGCAAGGTCAAACTCCTCGAATCATTGACTCCATTCTTAAAGCCGTAGGCGCTCATCCCGACCTGATAGACCTGCCACGCATGATGTCGGGGCTACTTCGAGTATTGCGTACAGCGGAGATCGGCACACCCATCACCATCGACGATGCCGACCCTCATGTTTGGCGCGAGGCATGTGAGTGGCTCATTTCCTTGCGGAGCCAGCCAAGTGCGCTCGGTACTTTGGGCAAGCAATTTTGGTTTGGGGAGATCGCTCCGGTTCGTAACCCTGTGTTGAGCCGTGGGGTCAAACAATTCGGGTTCCCCTATGCAGCTCTTTGGCATGCCCCACGAGATGTGGAGGGAGCGCGGGACTTTGAACGGCTGATGCTTCAGCTTCTGGTTGTGACTCAAATGCAGGGTTCAAATTATCTTCACCAACAACGTTATGCGGTTTTTTTAGACTTGCGACGTCTATGTGAATCGCGTCAATGCACAGTTCCTCCTGCGCTGAAAATCTGGGGATCTGCACAGGAATTCATCGCTGGCTGTCGGCTTTTTTCAGCACGTAACTCCACATCGGAAAACGGTGAAATTTTTGTCTCTATTTGAATCGCCCCGGGTTTCCTAGACACTCTCCAGGCTCGCTGCGTAACGCTTTTCAAACTCTACCGGTGACAGCTGAT
>NZ_WIVQ01000119.1:0-12843 GCF_009600545.1 Pseudomonas sp. FSL R10-1339
CCCTGGCCCGGCTGGCACCTGCTGACTTGCCGAGCCAGCTGCGCGTGATGCGCCACACCCTGCAGGCCGCGTTCCTGGCTTTGCGCCGCGGTGAAGCGGTGCAGGCCAACCTGGAAAAAATGGCCGCGGTGTTCGCGCAACTGCAAGGCATTTGCCAGGGAGCACCGCTCAACGCCTTGTGGAAAATTGCCGCTGCACTGGTCGACGGCATGCTTAAAGGTCGGGTGCCCAACAGCCCGGCCCTGCGCAGCCTGCTGAAAAAATCCGACAAGGAACTCAAGCGCCTGCTGGCACAGGGCATCGAGGCCATCAACCATCCTGCCCCCGAAGACCTGCTGACCAGCCTGCTGTTTTATATTGCCAAGGCCGAGCATCCGACCACGAAAATGCTCGCGCTGAAAAACCACTACGAACTGGATCAGGCCATGCCCGATGCGGCGATGGTCGACGAGGAGCGGGCGCGGTTGGCCGGCCCTGACCGGGATGCCATGCGCTCGGTGGTGGCGGCGTTGTGCGAAGAACTGGTGCGGGTCAAGGAACGCCTCGACCTGTTTGTGCGCAGTGATCGCCTGCATGTCTCGGAACTGAGCAGCCTGATGGCGCCACTGCGTCAGATCGCTGACACCCTGGCCGTACTGGGGTTCGGGCAACCGCGTAAAGTCATCATTGATCAACTGGCGGTGTTGCAAAGCCTGGCCCAGGGCCAGCGCGAACCCACCGATGCGGTGTTGATGGATGTGGCTTCGGCCCTGCTTTATGTCGAGGCCACCCTGGCCGGTATGGTCGGCAGCGTCGAGCCCTCGCTGCGTGAAGAAAGCCGGTTGCCCACCACTGACCTGATGCAGATTCACCAGTTGGTGATCAAGGAAGCCCGCATCGGCCTTGAAGAAGTCAAAGACCTGATCGGCGATTATCTGGCGGCCGAGTACGACCGCCAGCACTTGCAGTCCGTGCCTGCGCTGTTGACGCAAATCCGCGGGGCGCTGGCGATGATTCCCCTGAATCGCGCGGCCAGTTTGCTGCAAGCCTGCAATGAATATTTGCGTGAGCGCGTGCTGCAAGGGTCTGATCACCCCGCGCACGAGCAACTTGATCACTTGGCCGATGCGTTGATCAGCATTGAGTATTACCTGGAACGCCTGGCCCAGGACCCTGGTGCTTCGAGCGAGCAGGTGCTGGATCGGGCCGAAAACAGCCTGGCTGCACTGGGTTACGCGCCGGCGACGCATCCCGTGCCATTGTCCGATGATAGGCCTGGCGGCCAAGAGCAATCGCTGATGCCGGACCTGCAGGCGCCTGGCCTGGCCGATGTACTGGCCAGCCCGCTGTCGGCGCTCAATCCTCCGGCGCAACACATGCCTGCCAGTTTGCTACCGCCACCCGTGGATGAAGCGCCGCTGGACGAAGAACTGCTGGAAGTCTTTCTCGAAGAAACGGACGAAGTCCTGATCAGCCTGCACGACAGCCTGCCGCAATGGGTCGCCAACCCGGCGGACAGTGTTGCGCTGGCCGAGTTGCGGCGCGGCTTCCATACCCTCAAGGGCAGCGGGCGCATGGTGCGTGCGCTGGTGCTGGCAGAGCTGGCGTGGGCGGTCGAAAACCTGCTCAACCGGGTGATTGAGCGTAGCGTGGCGCCGTCTGCGCAGATCTTCCAACTGCTTGAAGACGTTATGGCCATGCTGCCCGAACTGATTCAGGCCTTTGCCGAACAAAGCCAGCGTCAACGCGAAGACGTCGACCAACTGGCCGCACGCGCGCAGCACCTGGCCCAAGGCGAGCCGCAACCACTGTTGATTGCCCAGGACGCCGGCAATTTCGATCCACAGTTGCTGGATATCTTCCGTCAGGAAGCACAAGCCCACCTTGAGCGCCTTGACCGTTTTCTGGACCAGGCCCGTGCACACATGCCGCTGCAGGCCAGTGACGATTTGCAACTGGCCGTGCACACCCTCAAAGGCAGCGCACATATGGCAGGCGTGATGCCCATGGCTGAACTGGCCGCGCCGTTGGACCATCTGGTGCGTGAATACAAGGCGCACACGCTTGCCCTGGGAGAGGATGAAATCGACCTGCTGCTGGAAGCTGACACCCTGCTGCATGCGGGGCTCAAGCAACTGGATAGCGACCCGCTGGCCGAGATCCAGGGTGCGCGCTCACTGATCGAGCGCACCGAGCAACTGATCGCCAGCCGCCTGGATACCCTGCTCAATAGCCCTGCAAGCAGTTGGGTGGCCAGGCGTGACCCGCAGCGCATTGCCGAGTTTCTGGCCGAGAGCATGGACATTCTGTTCGATGCCCAGGAGCTGCTTAAAACCTGGCACCAGAACCCCCATGAACGCGATGGCCTGGACAGCCTGCTGGATCAGCTGACCACCCTGGGCGAGTCTGCCCACCTGCTGGACTTGCAGCCCATGGATGCGCTGTGCGAAGCCCTGCTTGACCTCTATGGCGCGGTCGAAGAAAGCAGCCTGGCACCCAGCGAGCGTTTTTTCGAAGCGGCCGATGATGCCCAGGAAGCCCTGATCAACATGCTCGACCAGTTGGCGGCAGGGCAGGAAATCACCCCGCAGCCGCAGTTGGTCCAGACCCTGCACGCGCTGCTGCACGAAGGGCTCGCGCCTGACGCCACAGGGCTGATTCGCGGTGATGGCGGGCGGGTTACCGAGCTGGGGGCCGCCACCAGGCAATTGGGTGGAGGCCAGGACGAGGACATCGATGATGAAATCGTCGAGATTTTTCTCGAAGAGGCGGTGGACATCCTCGAGAGTGCCGCGCAGGCCTTGCAGCGCTGGCTCAGTGCACCCGACAGCCTGGCGTCGCTGTCGTCCTTGCAGCGCGATTTGCACACCCTCAAGGGTGGGGCGCGCATGGCCGGTATTGAACCGATCGCTGAACTGGCCCATGAGCTTGAACACTTGTATGAAGGCTTGCTGGACCGGCGCCTGAGTGACAGTCCGGCACTGGCTCGCCTGCTGGAGCGCAGCCACGAGCAACTGGCGCTGATGCTTGAAAAATTGCTGCACAAGCAAACGTTGAGCGAGCCTTATGAACTGATCGAGGCGATTCGGGGCTTTCGTCTTTACAGTGCAGCCCTGCCTGATGGTGGCAGCGTTGCCCCGCAAGCGCCACCGAGCAATGAAGATCCGCAGTTACAGGAAATCTTCCTCGAAGAAGCCTTCGATATTCTCGAAAGCTCGGGTGCGGCCCTGGCGCGTTGGCAAGCCGAGCCGCAAAGCCACCTTGAAGTGGAAAACCTGCTGCGCGACCTGCATACCCTCAAGGGTGGGGCGCGGATGGTGGAGGTCGCCGCGATTGGCGATTTTTCCCATGAGCTTGAAACCCTTTTCGAGGATATTTCGGTAGGTGCCATCACGCCCAGTGATGGGCTCTTTGTGTTGCTGCAGCGTTGCCACGACCAGCTTGCGCAAATGCTTGACGCGCTGCGCAGTGGTCAGGCGCTGCCTTCGCCCCAGGTGCTGATCGAGAAAATCCGCCAGATTGAGCGTAACGCCCGGCCGACACCTGCCACCCCGGTCAAGCCCGAGCCTGCGCCTGCACCGGTGCCCGAAGGTGAGCGCACCGGGCTGGACACCCTCAAGGTTCCGGCCGAGCTGCTCGAAGACCTGGTTAACCTGGCGGGTGAAGCCTCGATCATTCGGGGGCGTGTGGAACAGCAGGTCAACGACGGTCAGGTCGCCCTCAACGAGATGCAGACCACCCTTGAGCGGATGCAGGATCAACTGCGGCGCCTCGACATCGAAACCCAGGGTCGCCTGCACAACCGCGCGCACACCGAAGCCGATGGCGTGGCCTACGACGAATTCGACCCGCTGGAAATGGACCGCCATTCCCTGCTGCAGCAGCTGTCCCGAGCCCTGTTCGAATCAGCTTCCGATCTGCTCGACCTCAAGGCGACCCTGACGGCCCGCTACCAGGACGCTCACGGGCTGCTGCAAAAACAGGCGCGGGTGAACACGCAATTGCAAGAGGGCCTGATGGGCACGCGCATGGTGCCGTTCGAGCGCGTATTGCCGCGCCTCAAACGGGTGGTGCGCCAGGTTGCCAGCGAGCTGGGCAAGCAGGTTGAATTCAGCGTGATCAATGCCGAAGCCGAGATCGATCGCAACGTTCTGGAACGCATGGTTGCGCCCCTGGAGCATATGCTGCGCAATGCCGTCGACCATGGCCTGGAACCGGCCGACGTGCGCCATGCCAGCGGCAAGCCGGAGCAGGGGCTGATCAGCCTGGAACTGTCCTATGAAGGCGGCGACGTAGTATTCGACATGCACGACGATGGCGCGGGAGTGCCGCTGGAAGCCGTGCGCCGCAAAGCCATCCTGCGTGGCTTGCTGAACCCTGAAGCAAGCATCAGCGACCGTGAGGTGCTGCAGTTCATCCTGCAGCCCGGGTTTTCCACGGCCGAAAAAATCACCCAGATCTCCGGGCGTGGCGTCGGCATGGACGTGGTACATGAAGAGGTGCGCCAGTTGGGCGGCAGCATGACCATCGATTCGGTGGCGGGCCAGGGCGTGCATTTTCAGATTCGCCTGCCCTTCAGCGTGTCGCTCAACCGGGCTCTGATGGTGCAGTGCGCAGACGAACAATACGCCATTGCCCTCGACACCGTTGAAGGTGTGGTGCGCGTCATGCCCAACGAGCTGGAAGGCTACTACCAGCTCAACCCGCCGCTTTATCACTACGGTGGGCAAACCTACGAGCTGCGTTACCTGGGCGAGTTGCTGCAAACCGTGGGCAAACCCAAGCTGGTGGGCGAAAGCCATTCGCTGCCGGTGCTGCTGGTGCATTGCCAGGACCAGCGCGTGGCGTTGCAGGTGGATGCGCTGTTGGGTTCGCGGGAGATTGTGGTCAAGAGCCTCGGCCCGCAATTTACCGGGGTACAGGGCCTGTCGGGCGCGACCATTCTGGGGGACGGGCGGGTGGTGCTGATCCTCGACCTGCCGGCCTATATCCGTGCCCATCAGGCGCGTCAGCCGTTGCAGCGGGCGCAGCACGAGGCGGTGGGCGCCCTGGAATTCACCCCGGCCGTGCGCCCGCCGCTGGTACTGGTGGTGGACGACTCGGTCACCGTGCGCAAAGTCACCAGCCGCCTGCTGGAGCGCAACGGCATGAACGTCATCACGGCCAAGGACGGGGTCGACGCCATGAGCGTACTGGAAGAACACACCCCCGACCTGATGCTGCTGGACATAGAAATGCCGCGCATGGACGGCTTCGAAGTGGCTACCCGCGTGCGTAACGACCCGCGCCTCAAGGACCTGCCGATCATCATGATCACTTCGCGCACGGGGCAAAAACACCAGAACCGGGCGATGGCCATTGGCGTCAACGACTACCTGGGCAAACCTTATCAAGAGTCCGTGCTGCTGGAGCGCATTGCCTACTGGAGCAACTTCCATGCTTGACCATCGCGTGGGCAGCCTGACCGGCTTGCTGCTGCCGCTAGCAGATCGCTATCTATTGCTGCCCAATGTGGCCATTGCCGAGCTTATCGGCTGGCAGCGCGGCGAGCCCAGCAGCGACTCCCCGCCCTGGCACCTGCGCCAGATTACCTGGCGCGACCACCAACTGCCGTTGATCAGCTTTGAAGCGGCATGCGGCGGGCCACTGGTGATCGGTGAGCGGGCGCGGATCGTCATCCTCAACACGCTGGGTGGTGACCCGGATTTCAAATTCATGGCCATGGTGATTCAGGGCATCCCGCGCTCCTACAAGGTCGATAGCCAGTTGAGCTTTGTCGACGTGCCGCTGTGTCCGCTGGAGCGCGCGGCGGTACAGGTGGGCGATCATGTGGCGAAAATCCCGGACTTGCTGGCGCTGGAACGGTTGGTGCGGGGCAGCGCGGATTAAGCAGCACGTGTGGGAGCTGGCTTGCTCGCGAGCAGGCGATGCGGTCAGTCAGTTAAACCGCGGTGCTGCTATCGCGAGCAAGCCCGCTCCCACAGAGCTCAGTGGCAGGCCCCGAATTCGGTGAACACTGCAAAACCTGTGGGAGCTGGCTTGCCTGCGATGCAGGCGATGCGCTCAGTCAGATAAACCGCGGTGCTGCTATCGCGAGCAAGCCCGCTCCCACAGAGCTCAGTGGCAGGCCCCGAATTCGGTGAACACTGCAAAACCTGTGGGAGCTGGCTTGCCTGCGATGCAGGCGATGCGCTCAGTCAGATAAACCGCGGTGCTGCTATCGCGAGCAAGCCCGCTCCCACAGAGTTCAGTGGCAGGCCCCGAATTCTGGGAACACTGCAAAACCTGTGGGAGCTGGCTTGCCTGCGATGCAGGCGATGCGGTCAGTCAGTTAAACCGCAGTGCTGCTATCGCGAGCAAGCCCGCTCCCACAGCGGGGGTGCAGGTTGCCCTGCTCGACGAACGCCGCATTGCCCTTTAACCTCGCAACCCTGACCCTTATCTCATAACCAGGTGACACAGTCGCACTATCGGCTCTTGAGGATCTTGCACATGTATCACGGGGAAAAACTCAACGCCTGGACCCATCTGGTGGGTGCCGTGGCGGCAGCAATAGGCAGTATCTGGTTGTTGGTAATGGCCTGCCTGGACGGTAGCCCGCAGAAGATTGTCAGTGTGGCCATTTATGGTGTCACGCTGGTGCTGTTGTACAGCGTATCCACCGTGTACCACAGCGTGCGCGGGCGCTCCAAGGTGATCATGCAGAAGTTCGATCATCTCTCCATTTACCTGCTGATCGCCGGCAGTTACACGCCGTTTTGCCTGGTCACGCTGCACGGCCCCTGGGGCTGGTCGTTGTTTGGCATCGTGTGGGGAATGGCGGTGATCGGCATGCTGCAAGAGATCAAACCGCGCTCCGAAGCCCGCATCCTGTCCATCGTTATCTACGCGGTCATGGGCTGGATTGTACTGGTGGCCGTCAAGCCCTTGCTGGCAGCGCTGGGTACCGCAGGCTTTGTATGGCTGGCCACCGGCGGGGTGATGTACACCGTGGGGATCATCTTTTTTGCCCTCGACCACCGTCTGCGCCATGCCCACGGCATCTGGCACCTGTTTGTGATCGCCGGCAGCCTGCTGCACTTTGTGGCCATCGCCCATTATGTGATCTGACTCGGGGCTACTGAACCTCCTGCTTGGGCTTCTGGGTGTCGCTGCGGATCTGCGCGTGGCTGATCAGGGCGAAGATAAAACTGCCACCAATGATATTGCCGGCCAGGGTGGGGCCGGCAAAGATCAGCCAGAAGTCCTTCCAGGGCAACTCGCCAGCAAACACCAGATACGACACCTCGGCCGTACCGACCACGATATGGGTGAAGTCACCCAGGGCCATCAGGTAGGTGATGAGGATGATGATCCACATCTTGGCGCTTTCCATGGACGGGATCATCCACACCATGGTGGCAATCATCCAGCCCGAGATAATGCCTTTGGCGAACATCTGGCTGGCGTCGTTTTCCATGACCTTGCGGCCGATTTCCAGAAAGGCCTTGTCGGTCTGCGTGTCGAAAATCGGCAAATGCAGCATCACATAGGCCACCAGCAGGGTGCCCATCAGGTTGCCCACCAGCACCACCGCCCACAGCCGCAGCAGCCGCCCGAAATTGTTGAGTGTGGGTTTGCTCATGATCGGCAGAACGGCAGTCAGGGTGTTTTCGGTGAACAGTTGCTGGCGAGAGAGAATGACCGCCAGAAAACCTGCGCAATAACCGAAGCTGGCGATGACCTTGAACCCGTCGCCGTCGGGCAGGCGTGAGTTGAGCAGGCCCATGGCCATAAGGGACAGGCCCATGGTCAGCCCGGCGGCCAGTGCCGACCAGAACAGGGCGGCGATGCTGCGCTCCAGTTCCAGATCGCCCTGCTGGCGGATGATTTCGTGCAGCACCGCGGCGCGCGGTGGCTGGTTTTTGCTGACCTCGTGCTTTTCTTCAGCCGTCAGGTTGGGGGTTTTGCCTGAATTTTGAGTGTCCATAAGGCTCCAGAACCGAAGGCGTGTGAAGGTACGACACGCATGGACTGTAGCTGTTCACTCTTGACCTGTAGATACTCTGTTGCCGGTCAACCCTCCCTGTGGGAGCGAGCCTGCTCGCGAAAGTCGTTCGCGAGCAGGCTCGCTCCCACAGTTAAAATTCCCTTCAGACCTTCGGCAGCTGCTACGGGAGCCAGGCATCAAGCCTGGCTGTCATCCTGGAACTGGTCCTTGACGTATTTGATCTCGGTACGCCCGTGCGGCGCCGGCAGGCCGTCTTCACCCAGGTTGACGAAGACCATCTTGTCCACAGTCAGGATGCTTTTGCGGGTGATCTTGTTGCGCACTTCGCAGGTCAGAGTAATCGAGGTGCGACCAAACTCGGTGGCGGTGATGCCCAGTTCGATGATGTCGCCCTGGCGCGAGGCACTGACGAAGTTGATTTCGGAGATGTACTTGGTCACCACACGCTGGTTGCCCAGCTGGACGATGGCGTAAATCGCGGCTTCTTCGTCGATCCAGCGCAGCAGGCTGCCACCGAACAGGGTGCCGTTGGGGTTGAGGTCTTCGGGTTTAACCCATTTGCGGGTGTGAAAATTCATATTCGCTCCTGACCGTCTTGCCTTAGATGCCGACCATGATGTCAGACCACGGCACTCAGCTCTATTAAGCTTCGACTATGGTCTCGATTAGGCAAATCAAAATGCCGTGGATAAATCCTTGGGAACATCGGCGCGGATGGCTATAATGCCCCTCGCTTCAAAACGGTCATTTTTACCCGGTACCGTTCCCGCCACCTGTCCGAGGGGCGCTGCAGCAGGTTCAACCTGTCAGGCTCGGATGGGGCGTTGTTTGTTCAGGGCTCCCTGGGCAGGCACTAAACGCACAACGGCGCCCATTCGCGATTAAACGAATGGAGGCTCTTGATGAGCGCTGTAAACACGCCTGCAGGTTTTAACGACTTTAAAGTCGCCGATATGTCCCTCGCCCAATGGGGCCGCCGCGAAACCTTTATCGCCGAGTCCGAAATGCCTGCCCTGATGGGCCTGCGTCGCCGTTATGCAGCAGAACAACCGCTCAAGGGCGCGAAGATTCTGGGTTGCATCCACATGACTATCCAGACTGCCGTACTGATCGAAACCCTGGTTGCCCTGGGTGCCGAAGTGCGTTGGTCGTCGTGCAACATCTTCTCGACTCAGGATCAGGCTGCTGCCGCTATCGCTGCTGCCGGTATCCCGGTTTTCGCCTGGAAAGGCGAAACCGAAGAAGAGTACGAGTGGTGCCTGGAGCAAACCATCCTTAAAGATGGCGAGCCATGGGATGCCAACATGATCCTCGACGACGGCGGCGACCTGACCGAGCTGCTGCACAAGAAATACCCGGCCATGCTGAAAAAGATCCACGGCGTGACTGAAGAAACCACCACCGGTGTTCACCGTCTGCTGGACATGCTGGCCAAAGGCGAGCTGATGATCCCTGCGATCAACGTGAACGACTCGGTCACCAAAAGCAAAAACGACAACAAGTACGGCTGCCGTCACAGCCTGAACGATGCCATCAAGCGTGGTACTGACCACCTGCTGTCCGGCAAGCAGGCACTGGTTATCGGCTACGGTGACGTGGGCAAGGGTTCGTCCCAGTCCCTGCGTCAGGAAGGCATGATCGTTAAAGTGTCCGAAGTTGACCCGATCTGCGCCATGCAAGCCTGCATGGACGGTTTTGAAGTGGTTTCGCCGTTCATCAACGGCCAGAACGATGGCACCGCTGCCAGCATCGACGCTGCGCTGCTGGGCAAGATCGACCTGATCGTGACCACCACCGGTAACGTCAACGTGTGCGACAAGAACATGCTGGCCGCGCTGAAAAAACGCGCTGTGGTGTGCAACATCGGTCACTTCGACAACGAAATCGACACCGCTTTCATGCGCAAAAACTGGGCATGGGAAGAAGTGAAGCCACAGGTTCACAAGGTTCACCGTACTGGCCTGGGCGAATTCGACCCACAGAACGATGACTACCTGATCCTGCTGGCTGAAGGCCGTCTGGTTAACCTGGGCAACGCCACAGGTCACCCAAGCCGCATCATGGACGGTTCGTTCGCCAACCAGGTACTGGCGCAGATCTTCCTGTTCGCCCAGAAGTACGCTGACCTGCCAGCCGAACTGCAAGCCGAGCGTCTGACCGTAGAAGTGCTGCCGAAGAAGCTGGACGAAGAAGTGGCCCTGGAAATGGTTCGTGGTTTCGGTGGCGTTGTAACGCAACTGACCAAGCAACAGGCTGACTACATCGGCGTCACCGTCGAAGGCCCGTTCAAGCCAGAAACCTACCGTTACTGATTAAAGAAAGGCGGTCAGGCTTGCACTGACCGCCTTTTTTTTGTGTGAAAGTTCAGCGTCAGGGGTTGTCCATGCCCCCCTCGCGCACGCCAGGGTATTCCCATGTCTCAAGACCGTCGTTACAGCTTCGAGTTCTTCCCGACCAAGACCGATGCTGGACATGAAAAACTGATGAACACGGCTCGCCAGCTGGCGACCTACAACCCGGATTTCTTCTCCTGCACCTACGGTGCCGGTGGCTCGACCCGTGACCGCACGATCAATACCGTGCTGCAACTGGAGAGCGAAGTAAAAGTACCTGCTGCTCCGCACCTGTCGTGCGTGGGTGACAGCAAGGCCGATTTGCGCGGCCTGCTGGCCCAGTACAAGGCCGCGGGGATCAAGCGCATCGTTGCGCTGCGTGGCGACCTGCCTTCGGGCATGGGCATGGCCAGCGGCGAACTGCGCTATGCCAATGACCTGGTGAGCTTCATTCGTGAAGAAACCGGTGACCACTTCCATATCGAAGTGGCGGCTTACCCGGAAATGCACCCGCAAGCGCGCAACTTCGAAGACGATATCAACAACTTCGTGCGCAAGGCCCATGCTGGCGCTGACAGTGCCATCACCCAGTACTTCTTCAACGCCGACAGTTACTTCCGTTTTGTCGAGCGCGTACAAGCAGCGGGAGTGATGATTCCTGTGGTGCCGGGCATCATGCCGATCACCAATTACAGCAAGCTGGCGCGGTTCTCTGACGCCTGTGGCGCTGAAATCCCGCGCTGGATCCGCAAGCAACTTGAAGCCTACGGCGACGACACGCAGAGCATCCAGGCATTTGGTGAGCAGGTCATCAGCGAAATGTGCGAACGCCTGCTCGACGGCGGCGCCCCGGGGTTGCACTTCTACACCCTGAACCAGGCTGATCCGAGCCTGGCGATCTGGAACAACCTCAAGCTGCCGCGCTGATCTGCCTTTGTGGGAGCGGGCTTGCCCGCGATGGCATCGCTGCGGTCCGTCAAGGGATGCGCGTCGTATGCATCGCGAGCAAGCCCGCTCCCACATGGGTTTAAAGCCGTTGGGCAGCATGAAATCGGCGCGTCGTGATTGCTCTGTTATACTCCGGTTTTTCCGCCAGGCTTACGCCCGGCCGCTCGTCCTTGTACAAGGCATTCAACCTCCCGTTACGGCGCAGCTCTCAGCCAGCGCGAGCGGCATGAATGGGCCTTCAGGACTGGAGCAGGACCGGACGGGATTGCGTCATCTTAAACGCCATTCACGCCAGGCAAGACTATCCCTTTGGGCCAAGCCCTAACTAGAACAGGATTTCTCATGTCCTTTGCTTCCCTCGGTCTCTCCGAGGCTTTAGTCCGCGCCATTGAAGCTGCGGGCTATACCGAGCCTACTCCGGTGCAACAGCGGGCCATTCCCGCCGTGTTGCAAGGTCGCGACCTGATGGTTGCGGCACAGACAGGTACTGGTAAAACCGGTGGCTTCGCTCTTCCGATTCTGGAAAAGCTGTTTCCCAATGGCCACCCGGACAAATCCCAGCGCCACGGCCCACGCCAACCACGCGTGCTGGTCCTGACGCCTACCCGCGAACTCGCCGCCCAGGTGCATGAGAGCTTCAAGCTCTATGCCCGCGACCTGAAGTTCGTGAGCGCCTGTGTTTTTGGCGGTGTGGGCACCAACCCGCAGGTTCAGGCCCTGGCCCGTGGTGTTGACGTACTGGTTGCCTGCCCCGGTCGTTTGCTCGACCTGGCCGGTCAAGGCAGTGTTGACCTGTCCCACGTTGAAATCCTGGTACTCGACGAAGCCGACCGTATGCTCGACATGGGCTTTGTCCATGACGTGAAAAAAGTCCTCGCTCGTCTGCCGGCCAAGCGTCAAAACCTGCTGTTTTCGGCGACGTTCTCCAAGGACATCACCGATCTGGCTGGCAAGCTGCTGCGCAACCCGGAACGCATCGAAGTAACGCCACCGAACACCACGGTCGAGCGTATCGAGCAACGCGTGTTCCGTCTGCCTGCCACGCACAAGCGTGCCTTGCTGGCGCACCTGATCACCGCTGGCGCCTGGGAACAGGTTCTGGTCTTCACTCGTACCAAGCACGGTGCAAACCGCCTGGCCGAGTACCTGGACAAGCACGGCCTCAGCGCTGTGGCCATCCACGGTAACAAGAGCCAGAACGCGCGCACCAAAGCCCTGGCCGACTTCAAGGCCGGTACTGTACGCATTCTGGTAGCGACCGACATTGCCGCTCGTGGCCTGGACATCGACCAGCTGCCGCATGTGGTCAACTTCGAGCTGCCAAACGTCGACGAAGATTACGTTCACCGTATCGGCCGTACTGGCCGTGCCGGTCGTTCGGGCGAGGCGATCTCGCTGGTAGCGCCGGACGAAGAAAAACTGCTGAAAAGCATCGAGCGCATGACCAAACAGAAAATCGCCGATGGCGACCTGATGGGTTTTGACTCGAGCACGGTTGAAGCTGAAAAGCCTGAAGTACGCGAGCGTCCGGATGTGCGTAACCCGCGCAACCCGCCGCGCGGCCCGCGTGGCGACGGTCCGGGTAACCCGGGC
>NZ_WIVQ01000011.1:0-79518 GCF_009600545.1 Pseudomonas sp. FSL R10-1339
CGGACTTGTTCGGCCGGGTAGTCACGCGGCAGCTCAACCCGCACCTGCCCGCCGGCCGCACCCGGTTGCCCGTTACCTCCATTGTCGCCATTGGCTCCGGAGCCCGCCGCGCCCCAAGTACAGCCTGGCTCTTCGCCATTACCGCCATCAAGCCCGGCAAAACCCGGCGCTCCCGTACCGCCACGGGCATCAATGGACAGTTGCGGCGCTTGCAGTGACTCAATTCGCAGGCTCAGGTCCCGGGCTGGCCGCGCAGGCTTTTCAAAGGTACCGGTGGCGCCACGGGCATTGATCTGGCTGCCCTCGCCCAGTTCGGCACGCGCCACCCGCAGCGCGATGCCGTGCTCGGCAGGAACGATAGTGATGCGTGCTTCACGACCCAGCTGCAGTTGGTCGATATCGACCTGGGTGATCCCCGCTGGAATCAATAACGTCCCGTAGTCAGCAACATCAAGCTTTTCCAGGCGCAATACACTGACGTTAGCGGGCAGGCGCATCATCGAGTTGGCCTCGACCGAGACGACCTCGGCCTGAGCAAAAGGGCTGCACAAGGCAGCCAACAAACATAACTTACGCATGGCTGGAATCTCGTTCGCGGGAGGCAGGAAGGGTATGTGCGTGAAAAATTCCAAACACAAGAATCAACAGGCGATCACGCCAGGGATGGCGGCGGCCTTGCAGGCGACCTTTGAACAAGAGCACCTCAAGCCCATGGGTCAGCACCAACAGGCTGCCAACAAGGTTGATCAGCACATCGAACGGGTAGACCAAGGGCTGGTACAGATTACTCAGCACCAAGGCCCAAACTATCAGTGTCAATGCTTTACCCAGCCCCCAAAGCACCCTCATACATCCGCCTTTAGCATGTTCTTTGGCGCACATTAACGGCTTGTACAAGCAGGACGCCATAGACCGTCATAAAAAGATTCGCCGCAACTTCGACTGGCCCGGGCAAAACCGCGGCGATACCAAGGGTTAACGAATGATCAGAATCTCGGTACGTCTGTTTTGGGCGCGGCCCTCAGGGGTCTGATTGCTGGCCACAGGGTTCGACTCACCGGCTCCCTCCACGGAAACAAACTGGCTGCGCGGTACACCGCTGTCGATCAAGTACTCAACCACCGACTGCGCCCGTGCCTTGGACAGTTTCAGGTTGTAGGCCTCATTGCCCACACTGTCGGTATACCCTGTGACCTTCAACTGGGCGTTGGCGGCGTCTTTTTTTAGGCGCGCGGCTATGATATTGAGCTTTTCCTTGTCCGCCGCAGTCAACCGGGCAGAGTTGAATTCGAAATTCACATCACGTACTACAATGGCCTCTTGCTTGACGACCACCACTTCTTCAACCACCACCACGGCCACAATCGGGCAGCCCGCAGCATCGACTTTCACGCCTTGGGGCGTATCAGGGCACTTGTCGCGACTGTCCGGAACACCGTCGCCATCCGCATCGCCGTCACCGTGTACCCAACAGTAAGCCGCGGCCATGCCCGCACCGAATACGGCACCACCCCCCGCCCAGGCCGAGCTTTTTATTGCACCCAAGGCCGCCCCGCCCACACCGCCGACTGCAGCACAGGTGGGCCAGTCAGTTTTTTGCAACCCGGCACAGCCCGTTAATACGCCGGTGAGAACAACCAGAGGTACTGCTGTTCTTATGATGCTCATAAAAGGGTCTCTCCTGAGGGGCGGCGTTTGGCCGATGCAAGGCAAAGTAAAGACTGCGCTCAGGGTGTGCGCCAGCAAAGTGACAGTAGCGGCAACAGCCCACTAGGCCGCGCGGCTTGCGCAGGCTAGTCTTGGACGCTCTAAGTGAGGACCTTCGATGACGCCCGGTATTTCTACACGTACACCCCAGCAAGCGCTGGCGGCCTTGCTGGATCGTTATGCGCCACAACGCCTGCTCGTGGTCGGGGCCAGCAGTTTCCCGGCACTGGCCGCCTTCGAGGCTGCGCACCCCGGCGCACAGGTGGCCCGAGCAGCGCCTGGCCCGTTGCCCGAAGACCTGGCAGCGCAACGCTTTGACCTGGCACTGGTGATCGACTGCCTGGAGCACCTGCCCAAAAACAGCGGGCTGCAATTGCTGGGCGGCATTCGCAACCTCAATGCCAGTCGCATTGCCGTGCTGGCGGATCTCACAGCCTGCAATTGGAAAGAAACCGACTTTTACGCCCTTGCTTTACAAAGCAATGAGAGGTTTCAGCGTGACGAGCAAGTCCTGACGCTCTTTACTTACGACTTGCGCGAATACAAACAAGTACCCGACTGGCTAAACGCCAGGTTTTGGGCAAACCCGGAAAACTTTGGCAAGTATTGGTGGTAACCCGATGAGCACATCCATTTGCCCCTGCGGCAGCGGCAACCTGCTGGAAGCCTGCTGCGGGCACTATCATGACGGCCACCCGGCCCCGAGCGCCGAAACCCTGATGCGCTCACGCTACAGCGCCTATGTATTGGGGCTTGTCGACTACCTGGTCAGCACCACCCTGCCTGTGCAGCAAGCCGGGCTGGATCGCCAGTCCATTGCCGACTGGAGCGCGCAGAGCACCTGGCTGGGCTTGACCGTTGAAAGCAGCGAAGTGTTCGGCGGCCAACCGGAACACGCCTTTGTGACCTTTACTGCACGCTGGCACGACGCCAATGGTGAGCACAGCCACCGCGAGCGCTCATCCTTTGTGCAAAGCGCCGGGCGCTGGTACTTCATCGACCCCACCGTACCGCTCAAGGTCGGGCGCAACGACGCTTGCCCATGCGCCAGCGGGCTGAAGTTCAAAAAATGCTGTGCCGGTTTTTTCGGTCAATAGGCTGGACTCTGAGGGTTAAACAATGGACGTGCGGGCCCGAACAATAAAAACAATCGCCCTGGCCATGCTGCTGATGGTATCGGGATGCACCTCCTGGTTCGACTCAGGCGACAAGGACCCGGACGTGCATCTGGAAAAAGTCGAACTGGTGCAGGCCAAGCTGCTGGAGCAGCGCTTCAGGCTGCATTTTCGGGTCGACAACCCCAATGACTCGACACTGACCGTACGCGGCCTGAGCTATGCCGTGTATCTGGGCACCATCAAGCTGACCGAAGGTGAGAACGAACACTGGTTCAGCGTGCAACCCAACAGCAGCGCCATGTACGTGATACCGGTGCGTACCAACCTCTGGCCGCAGGTGCGCCCGCTGGTCAATTTGCTTGAAACACCCGACCAGCCAATCCCCTACCGACTCGAGGGCACACTGCAAACCGGGCTGTTCTACGGTTACGACGTGCACCTGACGCGCAAAGGCGAGATAATCCCCGGCGATTTTATTCCAGAGTGATTGAGCAATGACCCAACAACCCCACGTTCATGGCCCCGACTGCAACCACGATCATGATCATGGCCACACCCATGACCACGATCACGGTCATGTACATGGCCCGCATTGCGGCCATGCACCTCAAGAGCCTGTGCGCAACGAGCTGAAAGACGTTGGCCGCAACGATCCCTGCCCGTGCGGCAGCAGCAAGAAATTCAAGAAGTGCCACGGCGCCTGATCCCTCGGGACGCTTTGCAAACGCCGCACAGGGTCCAGTGTCCTGTGCGGCGTTTGTGTTTTTGCTTTATGAAAAAGTGCGTCACAAACCATGACCTGCTTTCATCCGACGCGCTTTTGGGGGTAAAACTGACAGCCCACAGTCGATGACCGCCTCTGATGGTCGTCAGGTGCTGGGTGAACATTCCCTTCTGGAGCCCTTCATGATCGATCTTTATTACTGGACCACTCCCAACGGCCACAAAGTCTCATTGTTTCTTGAAGAAGCTGGCCTGCCCTACAAGGTTCATCCGATCAATATCGGCAAGAATGAACAGTTTGCTCCGGACTTTTTGAAGATAGCCCCGAATAACCGCATCCCGGCCATTGTTGATCAGGCACCGGCCGACGGTGGCGAGCCACTGTCCTTGTTCGAGTCCGGCGCGATCCTGCTGTACCTCGCGGAAAAAACCGGGCAATTTTTACCAAAGGACCTGCGCGGCCGGCAAATGGCCCTGCAATGGCTGTTCTGGCAAATGGGTGGCCTGGGGCCAATGGCCGGGCAAAATCATCACTTCAACCGCTTCGCACCGGAAAAAATCCCGTATGCGATCAAACGCTACACCGAAGAGACGGCCCGTTTGTATCGCGTATTGAACAAACAGCTGGAAGGCCGCGAGTTTGTTGCGGGTGACGAATACAGCATCGCCGACATGGCGATTTACCCGTGGATCGTGCCCCATGAATGGCAGGGGCAGAACCTGGATGATTTCCCGGCCCTGAAGGCCTGGTTCCAGCGAGTCAAGGCGCGCCCGGCTACAGAACGTGCCTACGCACTGGTGGATAAAATCAACCCGCCGAAGTAGTGCATATAGCGCTTGCACGGTGTCATCGGCCTCACTAACGTAGCGGCTTTCGATGACACCACCCCCGCAGGAGCTTTGCCATGGCCTCGCCAGCCTTTACTTCTTTACTACCCCGGTTCGGCGTTGCCGCGGCAATGGTCAGCCTGCTGGGCCTGGCCGGTTGCCAGATAAACAACCATGCCACTGAAAGCCTGGTGCCAGCCTCTGGCGTGCAACCGCTCAAGGGCCTTGCACAGAACGTGTCGGTACGCCGCAACATCCAGGGCATGCCGCTGATCGAAAGCAGCAGCTTCCATGACGCCCTGTTCACCCTGGGTTATGTGCATGCCGGTGACCGAATCAGCCAGATGGTGCGTTTGCGCTTGCTGGCCCAAGGCCGCTTGGCCGAGCTCAACGGCGTTGATGCACTGGAAAGCGACCGGTTGATGCGCACCGTCAATCTGAAAAAGAACGCTGACGAGCTTTATAAAAGCGCCTCACCGCGACTTAAAAAGTTTTTCGAAGTCTACGCTCGCGGAGTCAACGCCTACCTGTTCCGCTACCGCGACAAATTGCCGGCCGATCTGGCGCAGGCCAGCTACAAGGTCGAGTACTGGAAACCCGAGGACTCGGCGCTGATTTTCAGCCTGTTGAACTTCGGCATGTCGGTCAACCTGCAAGAAGAACTCAACGCCCTGGCCCTTACGCAAAAAGTCGGCACCGACAAACTGCCCTGGCTGATGCCAACCTATCCCAACGAAGCCCTGCCCAGCAGCGAAGCCGACAAGCTCAAGGGCCTGGCCCTGGGCAGCCAGTTGCAAGGCTTGAGCGGCGTGTCCCAGGCCCTTGAACAGGTGAAGCAACTGAGCCTGCCAGGTGTCACGGCATCCAGCGACTGGGCCATTGGCCCGCAGCGCAGCCGCAGTGGCAAGAGCCTGCTGGCCAACGATATCCATCAACCCATAGGCGTGCCTTCGGCCTGGAACTACGTGCAGATTCGCGCCCCCAAATACCAGGCTGCCGGGGCAACCATTGCGGGCTTGCCGACCCTGTTTGCCGGGTTCAACGGCAAGGTGGCATGGGGTATGAGCATGGCCATGGGCGACAACCAGGATGTGTTCCTGGAGAAGCTCAAACGCCAGGGCAGCAGCCTGTACTACATGGCGAACGGCAAGTGGCTACCGGCGACGGTGCGCAACGAAACCTTTTTCGTCAAAGGTCAGCGTCCGATTCGCGAAGTAATTTACGAAACCCGCCACGGGCCTTTGCTCAACAGCACCCTGGGCAGCCCCAATGCCCTGAACAGTAGCCTGGGCCTTGCCCTGCAAACCCCGGACTTGCAGGGCGACAAAACCCTCGACGCATTTTTTGACCTGTCCCGTGCCCAGAACAGCGAAAAAGCCTCGGATGCCAGCCGTGAAATCCGCGCTGTGGCGCTGAACCTGCTGTATGCCGACGCCAACCATATCGGCTGGCAAGTGACCGGGCTCTACCCCAACCGCCGTGAAGGCCTTGGCCTGTTCCCGTCGCCGGGCTGGGATGGCCGCTACGATTGGGAAGGTTACGCCGACCCGATGCTGCACCCCTACGACCAGGACCCGACCCAGGGCTGGCTGGGTACCGCCAACCAGCGTACGGCCGCCTATGGCTACGGCATGCAACTGTCCAACTCGTGGCTGTCACCTGAGCGCAGCGAACGCCTTGCGCAACTGGCAGGCAGTGGCAAACAGGACGCCCGCAGCATGATAGCCATGCAGTACGACCAGACCACGCTGTTCGCAGCCAAGCTGAAAACCATGTTCAGCGCCCCCGGCATGGCACAGCCTCTGAAACAGGCGATCGCGGCATTGCCCGCGCCAGAACAGGCCAAAGCCCGTGAAGCTCTTGGCCGGCTGATGGCATTTGACGGCAAGCTCGGCGCCAACTCGGCCGATGCGGCAGTGTACGAACTGTTTTTGCAGGAAAGCACCCGGCAGATCTTCCTGGATGAACTGGACCCCGAGAACAGCGCCAGCTGGCAGGCATTTGTGGCCAATAGCAACCTGTCTTACCCGGCGGTAGCCGATCACTTGCTGGGCCGCGAAGACAGTCCTTTCTGGGACGATAGCCGCACCACGCAAAAAGAAGACAAACCGGCCATTCTGGCCCGCAGCCTGGCCGGGGCGATCAGCATCGGTGACAGCCTGATGGGCAACGATCACAAAGCATGGCAGTGGGGCAAGCTGCATCAGTACGTATGGCGCAATGCCAACGGCCAGACTGTTCGCGCCCCCGTTATGGCAGGCGGCGATCATACGACCCTCAATACGGCGGCCTACCACCTCGCGGGCGCAAACTTCGAGGTGACGCAGATACCGGCCATGCGCATGATCATCGACTTCGGCCAGGTCGAACCGATGATGGCGCAAAACAGCACCGGGCAATCGAGTAACCCGGCCAGCCCGCACTACACCGACGGTATCGATCCGTGGCTCAAAGGGCAGTACATCAGCTTCCCGATGCAGCCGCAGAACTTCGACAAGACCTACGGCAAGACCCGTCTGACCCTGGTTCCGGGCAAGTAACCGAGAGCCACAGCCTGCCCTCTCATGCACAAAGCCGGGAGAGGGCATATGCTGAGTAAAAGGTGCAATTTTTCATTTGTATGTCGCCCATAATATGCTTCGATTGGGGCGACTGGCACAGCGCTACTGTCTGGCCATCTGAACTTGGCTCACAAGGACGTCTCCATGCAGCGACATCAAATTCATCCTTTGCTGGCACCTGTCCCGGGCACTGAACGGCTTATTCACAGTTTTCATTACGGGCCTGCCCAGCCCCGAGGCAAGATCTATATCCAGGCCTCACTGCACGCGGATGAATTGCCCGGGATGCTGGTCGCCTGGCACCTCAAGCAGCGCCTTGCAGAGCTTGAGGTGGCGGGACGGTTGCTCTTTGAGATAGTCGTGGTACCAGTGGCCAACCCGGCTGGCCTTGAGCAGGTCTTGATGGATATCCCGCTGGGGCGTTACGAGCTGCAAAGCGGGCAGAACTTCAATCGTAACTTCCTGGACCTGAGCACGCAGATTGGTGATGAGCTTGAAGGCCAGCTCAGCGATGATCCCGCACAGAACCTGCAATTAATCCGCCGTCGCTTGCGCGAACTGCTGTCAGCGCAAGTGCCGACAACGCAGTTGCACTCCCAGCGCCTGACCCTGCAAACGCTGGCCTGCGATGCCGATATGGTGCTGGACCTGCACTGCGACTATGAGGCCGTACCCCACCTGTACACCACGCCTGAAGCCTGGCCGCAGGTCGAACCGCTGGCGCGCCACCTCGGCGCTCAAGCCAGCCTGCTGGCAACGGACTCCGGCGGGTTGTCGTTCGATGAGTGCTTCACCCTGCTGTGGTGGCAACTACAGCAGCGTTTCGGTCATTGCTATGCGATTCCCCAGGGCAGCTTTTCCGTAACCCTGGAATTACGCGGCCTGGCAGATGTGAACCACAGCCATGCAGGGCACGACTGCCAGGCGCTGATTGATTATCTGATCGATTTTGGCGCGATTGACGGAGAATCCGTGCCTTTGCCACCCCTTCTCTACCCCGCCACCCCTTTGGCCGGCGTAGAGCCCGTGGCAACACCGGCAGGCGGGCTGCTGGTGTTCAATGCCAGGCCGGGGGAGTATCTGTGCGCTGGCCAGTTGATTGCCGAGATCATTGACCCCATCAGCGACAAGCTCACACCGGTTTACTGCGCCAGCGCAGGTTTGCTGTATGCCCGCTCTCAGCGGCGAATGGCCACCGCAGGCATGGTGATTGCCCACGTGGCAGGCCGCGAAGCCTATCGTAGCGGTTATCTGCTATCGCCTTGAGCCACTACGGGATCAGGCAACCGGCGCAGGCGGAGGCTCGTCAGGCAGCGTTGGCACGCCCGGTTCGGGTTCGATCGGTTGCGGGCTGTCCGGGTCAGGCTGGCCGGGGATGCCACCTGCATGCAGCTGTGGAAAGGCCAGCAGAGACCAGGCCAGCAGCCCGACCTGATTGGGCTCGAGGTTTGCCAGTTGGGCGCGGATACTCGGATCAATCTTCATAAGGCACTCCTGAGCGATGATCCGGCTCGCTGGATGCGTAACCGGAAATACACTCAATAGAGTGCATTTGCGCTCAAGAATTCCCTCTGTTCGTCAGGTGCGAGGCAAGGTCACGCCGCGCTGGCCCTGATACTTGCCGCCACGGTCCTTGTACGACACTTCACACTCTTCGTCAGATTCGAAGAACAGCATTTGTGCCACGCCTTCATTGGCGTAGATCTTGGCCGGTAATGTCGTGGTGTTGGAAAACTCCAGGGTCACATGACCTTCCCACTCGGGCTCAAGTGGCGTCACGTTAACGATGATGCCGCAACGCGCGTAGGTACTTTTACCCAGGCAGATGGTCAGCACATTGCGCGGAATACGGAAGTACTCAACGGTGCGTGCCAGGGCGAAGGAGTTTGGCGGGATGATGCAAACGTCGCTGGTGACATCGACAAAGCTGCCCGCGTCGAAATTTTTTGGATCAACGGTCGCCGAGTTGATATTGGTGAAGACCTTGAACTCGTTTGCGCAACGAACGTCATAGCCGTAGCTCGAAACGCCGTAGGAGATCAGACGGTTCTCGCCTTCTTCACGCACCTGACGCTCGACGAAAGGTTCGATCATGCCGTGCTCTTGCGCCATGCGGCGAATCCACTTGTCTGGTTTGATGCTCATGGCGGGTGTCCTGAATAGCGAGGTAGAAAATTCTGTTGGGCATCTTACCGCCCCCCAAGGCCCTGTTCAAAAATCTGGGGAAAAAATATCGAAATTAGCTTGAGATCCCCTGAATACAGGGTGTGAGGGCAACCGTCAGTCACGTTTTTGGATAATCCTTCGCAAAGACCCTTTGCACGTTCGGAAAAAAGCGTTAAGGTGGCGCCACTGTGTTGCTTGTGTCACTGAGAATCTCTACACGATATGTTGAATTTCGATCCAACCATCTCCAAGAATTTTTCCTGCTCTTTGCACTCAGTCTCGGCCAGGGCTTTTCCTGCGTCGCAGTTATCTTTGTTCAAGGAGTTACACCATGTCTAATCGCCAAACTGGTACCGTTAAGTGGTTCAACGATGAAAAAGGCTTCGGCTTCATCACTCCACAATCCGGTGACGACCTGTTTGTTCACTTCAAAGCTATCCAATCCGACGGCTTCAAAAGCCTGAAAGAAGGCCAACAGGTTTCTTTCATCGCTACTCGCGGTCAGAAAGGCATGCAAGCTGAGGAAGTTCAAGTTATCTAACTTGTACTGATCCAGTAAAAAACCCCGCCCTTAAAAGCGGGGTTTTTTTATGCCCGTAATAAACCCAGGCACGATTTTGTAGTCGCTGAAGAGGCACGAGGCGGCGATGGGCTGCATAGCGGCCCCAATTTCTGAAGGCCCTGGGGGCCTTATCGCAGCCTCGTACCTCGTCAGCGACTACAGGTATTGCATCGCAATTCAGTCGTCAGTGGTCGTAATGGTCGGCATAGCCTGCGAAGCCGCTTCATGCAGGACAATACGCGCACCCACCTGTCGGGCCAGCTCCTGATAGATCAAGGCAACCGGGCTGTTGGGGTCAGCCACCGCTGTTGGCTTGCCATTGTCGGCCTGCTCGCGGATTTCCATCGACAGCGGCAGCGAGGCCAGCACCTCAACGCCATATTGCGTTGCCAGCTTCTCCCCCCCACCCTCACCGAACAGATGCTCTGCGTGACCACAGTTCGAGCAAATGTGTACCGCCATGTTCTCCACGACACCCAGCACCGGAATGTTGACCTTGCGGAACATCTCGACACCCTTGCGTGCATCCAGCAAAGCCAGATCCTGCGGCGTGGTCACAATCACCGACCCGGTCACCGGGACTTTCTGTGCCAGGGTCAGCTGGATATCGCCGGTACCCGGTGGCATATCAATGACCAGGTAATCAAGGTCATTCCAGGCCGTTTGTGTCACCAGCTGCAGCAACGCACCCGACACCATCGGACCGCGCCACACCATCGGCGTGTTGTCGTCAGTCAAAAAGGCCATCGACATGACTTCAACGCCATGGGCTTCGATGGGCACGAACCACTTCTGATCACGAATCTTCGGCCGCGTACCTTCAGCGATGCCAAACATCACGCCCTGGCTCGGACCATAAATATCCGCGTCCAGAATCCCCACCCGCGCACCTTCACGGGCCAGCGCCAGTGCCAGGTTGGCTGCGGTGGTGGACTTGCCGACACCGCCCTTGCCGGAAGCCACGGCCACAATGTTCTTCACATTGGCCAGGCCCGGGATTTGCGCCTGCGCCTTGTGCGCCGCAATCACGCAGTTGATCTCGACCTTGGCCGAGGTCACGCCATCCATGTTTTCGATGGCGGTTTGCAGGATCTGCGCCCAGCCACCCTTGAACAGACCGGCGGCATAACCCAGTTCAAGCTGAACACTGACGCGCTCACCCTTAACCTCTATGTTGCGGATGCATCCGGCACTGACCGGATCCTGATTCAGATAAGGGTCGGTGTATTGGCGAAGGACGGCCTCCACCGCTGCGCGATTAACTGCGCTCATGGGCAACTCCCGTAAAGACTGAGTAAAACAGGCCGCTATCGTACCTGTAATAAACCACCGGCAGCAGGCTTTTGAACCGCACAAAAACAGCACAAACGATCAGATACGCCAGCACGGGGTGAAATATATTGCCCGGCGCTTTATAGTGGCCGACCACCGTCTCATCAAGTAGCCGAGCCCCATGTCCGAGCCACGCAATATCTTAGTCACCAGCGCCCTGCCCTATGCCAATGGTTCAATTCACCTTGGCCATATGCTTGAGTACATCCAGACTGATATGTGGGTGCGCTTCCAGAAACTTCGCGGCAATCAGTGCACTTATGTCTGCGCAGACGATGCCCACGGCTCGGCCATCATGTTGCGCGCCGAGAAAGAAGGCATCACCCCCGAGCAGCTGATCGCCAACGTCCAGGCTGAACACAGCGCCGACTTTGCCGAGTTCCTCGTCGATTTCGACAACTTCCACTCGACCCACGCCGAAGAAAACCGTGAGCTGTCGAGTGCGATCTACATCAAGCTGCGCGAAGCCGGGCATATCGCTACCCGCTCGATCACCCAGTACTTCGACCCGGAAAAGAAAATGTTCCTGGCCGACCGCTTCATCAAGGGCACCTGCCCTAAATGCGGCACTGACGATCAGTACGGCGACAACTGCGAAAAATGCGGCGCCACCTACGCGCCAACCGATCTGAAGAATCCCAAGTCCGCCATCTCCGGCGCCACTCCGGTGCTCAAGGATTCCGAGCACTTCTTCTTCAAGCTGCCCGACTTCGATGCCATGCTCAAAAGCTGGACCCGCAGCGGCGCCCTGCAGGATGCTGTAGCCAACAAGATCGCCGAATGGCTGGATACCGGCCTGCAACAGTGGGATATCTCCCGCGATGCGCCGTACTTCGGCTTCGAGATCCCGGACGCGCCAGGCAAGTACTTCTATGTATGGCTGGACGCACCAATCGGCTACATGGCCAGTTTCAAGAACCTCTGCGCCCGCCGTCCATATCTGGACTTCGACGCGTACTGGGCCAAGGACTCCACCGCCGAGCTGTACCATTTTATCGGCAAGGACATCGTTAACTTCCACGCCCTGTTCTGGCCAGCCATGCTCGAAGGCGCAGGCTATCGCAAGCCTACTGCCATCAACGTTCACGGTTACCTGACCGTCAACGGCCAGAAGATGTCCAAATCCCGCGGCACCTTTATCAAGGCCCGCACCTACCTGGACCACCTGGCACCGGAATACCTGCGCTACTACTACGCCTCCAAGCTGGGTCGCGGGGTTGATGACCTGGACCTGAACCTGGAAGACTTCGTACAGAAGGTCAACTCGGACCTTGTCGGCAAAGTGGTCAATATCGCCAGTCGTTGTGCAGGCTTTATTCACAAGGGTAACGCCGGTGTGATGGTCGAGGGCAATGCTGCTCCCGAACTGACCGAAGCGTTCCTGGCCGCCGCACCAAGCATTGCCGAGGCCTATGAAGCCCGTGACTTCGCCCGTGCCATGCGTGAAATCATGGCGTTGGCCGACCGTGCCAACGCCTGGATCGCTGACAAGGCTCCTTGGGCAATGGCCAAAGTTGAAGGCAAGCAAGCTGAAGTTCAGGCGGTCTGCGCACTGGGCATCAACCTCTTCCGCCAGCTGATCATCTTCCTCAAGCCGGTCCTGCCAGTACTGGCTGCCGATGCAGAGGCATTCCTGAATGTCGACCCCCTGACCTGGAACGATCACCAGGTGTTGCTGGCCAACCACCAATTGAACGCATTCAAGCCATTGCTGACCCGTATCGACCCGGTCAAGGTCCAGGCCATGACCGATGCTTCGAAAGAAGACCTGGTCGCCAGCCAGACCGACACCGGCAGCGCTGCACCACAGGGCAACGGCGAACTGGTCAAGGAGCCGCTGGCCGCAGAAATCGAGTTCGATACCTTCGCTGCCGTGGACTTGCGCGTCGCGCTGATTCTCAAGGCCGAAGCGGTTGAAGGTGCCGACAAGCTGCTGCGCCTGACCCTGGATATTGGCGACGAGCAACGCAACGTGTTTTCGGGAATCAAGAGCGCCTACCCGAACCCGGCCGAGCTTGAAGGTCGTCTGACCATGATGATCGCCAACCTGAAGCCACGCAAAATGCGCTTTGGCATATCTGAAGGCATGGTGATGGCTGCCGGCCCTGGCGGTGAAGAAATTTACCTGCTCAGCCCGGACAGCGGCGCCAAGCCAGGTCAGCGCATCAAGTAACACTGCCCCTTTGCACCGTCTGGTGGCCTGCAGGCCACCAGACGCTGTTCATCAGTAGCCGCCCCTCCCGTCATGCCGGATAATCAGCCGTCTTTACCGAGCTGAACGATCTTGCACCCACGCTTGACCGTCACGCCCCTAATTATCTCTGCGCATGTTGAGCGTCGCCCAGATGCGACCCGCTGTAGCTGGACTGATCACACCATGAGCCTGATTCAACGTATTGATGCTTTACTGCCGCAAACTCAATGCGGGAAATGCGGCCATCCTGGCTGCAAACCCTATGCGCAAGGTATTGCTCAAGGCGAGGCAATCAACAAGTGCCCGCCTGGCGGTGCCGAAACCATTGCTGCACTGGCCAGCTTGCTCAGGGTTCCCGTACTGCAACTGGATACCGATCGCGGCCAGGCCCCACCGCAAGTGGCCTATATTCGCGAAGCCGAATGCATCGGCTGCACCAAATGCATTCAGGCCTGCCCGATCGATGCCATTCTTGGCGCCGCCAAACTGATGCACAGCGTGATTATCGATGAATGCACCGGTTGCGATCTCTGCGTTGCGCCATGCCCGGTGGACTGCATCGAAATGCACCCGCTGCCTGCCAATGTCATCCCGATTGTCGGCGGCCTCGCTCAGAATGAAGAGCAGTTCAACGCCCGTAACCAGAAACGCGAGCATGCCCGCAAGCGCTTCGAGTCGCGCGACGAACGCCTGCGCCACGAAGAGCTGCACAGGCAAGCTGAACGCCTTGCCCGTGCCCAGCGCCCGCCTGCAGCAACTCTCAGCGGCACGCAAA
Source organism: Pseudomonas sp. FSL R10-1339 (assembly GCF_009600545.1). Classification (NCBI taxonomy): domain Bacteria; kingdom Pseudomonadati; phylum Pseudomonadota; class Gammaproteobacteria; order Pseudomonadales; family Pseudomonadaceae; genus Pseudomonas; species Pseudomonas sp. FSL R10-1339. The sequence continues at coordinate 13,967 of NZ_WIVQ01000011.1, forward strand.
CGGATTTCCCCGGGGCAGCATCAGGCAGCCTCAATGACGCCGCACTTAAAAAAGCCAAGGTCACTCTGGCCATGGCCCGCGCGCAATTGAACAAATCGTTGAAGGCCTTCGGGCATCCGCCAACCGCACAGCAGCAATCTCAGCTGGTTATTCTGCAACAGCAGTTTGAATCCGCGCAGCAGGCACTGGCTCAACTGGAGTCAATGCCCCTGGCCGCCACACCCGCACCGATAGCCAATACTGCCGAACTCAAACGGGCAAAAATCCAGCTGGCCATGCGCCGCGCCGAACTTAAAAAAGCCATGGGCCAAGAGGTGTCCGGCACCGAGCTGACACTTTTGGCTGACGCTGTCACTCAGGCAGAATCCGCACTCAATGCGCTGGATCCGGGCAAGACTTGAAAAAACCATATAAGCGCCCCACCGTTTATCGGACTGCTCTTCAGGAACGTTTTTAACCATGAACGCCGTAAAGCGCCTTGAAATATTTCGCCGGTTTCACGAAGACAACCCTGAACCTAAAACCGAACTGGCCTATTCATCGCCTTTTGAACTGCTTATCGCCGTGATCCTGTCTGCACAGGCCACTGACGTCAGCGTTAACAAGGCAATGGCCAAACTGTTTCCGGTCGCCAACACACCAGAAGCCATCTACGCTCTGGGAGTGGAAGGACTGTCGCACTACATCAAGACCATTGGCCTGTATAACAGCAAGGCCAAGAACGTGATCGAAACCTGCCGTTTATTGATTGAGCGCCATGGCAGCCAGGTCCCACAGACCCGAGAAGAGCTTGAAGCACTGCCCGGGGTAGGTCGTAAAACGGCAAACGTTGTGCTCAATACAGCTTTCCGGCAACTGACAATGGCTGTAGACACCCATATTTTCAGGGTCAGCAACCGAACCGGTATTGCCCCTGGCAAAAACGTGGTGGAGGTCGAAAAAAACCTCATGAAGTACGTACCAAAACCCTACCTGCTGGACGCCCATCACTGGCTTATCCTGCACGGGCGCTACGTGTGCCAGGCGCGCAAGCCTCGGTGCGGCAGTTGTCGCATAGAAGACCTGTGCGATTTCAAGGAAAAAACCTCTGATGATTGAGTGATAGGCGTTCTATGGGCTGATCGATTGAGAAAATCTTTTTTACCCAACGAGCGATTATCGCTATAAGGGGCGCCATTAGCTGTCTTAGCCTGGAGTGAATTGAATGAGCACTGGCAAAGAAGAACTGGAAGTAGAGGAAGATTTCGCAGTAGTCGATTCGGACGAAGTCGTAGAGCCTGTTGTCGAGGTCGCTAAAACCAATCTGGCCAAACGCCGCACCATTGACGCACTGCTGGAAGAAAAACGGCTCAGAAAAGAGCTGGAAGATTATGGATACGACCTGTAATCCCGGAGATACGGCATCAAAAGCCTCCTGTTGTGGAGGCTTTTGCTCAGGGGGCTTGGGGTATTACATCTTCAAGCCCCTCTCTTCACACCAGGCCATTGCGCTGTGCCAGCTCAATCAAATCTACAAGTGAACGGGCATTAAGCTTCAATAAAAGGCGCGTTTTGTAGGTGCTCACCGTTTTATTGCTCAAAAACATGCCATCCGCAATTTCCTTGTTACTCTTTCCACGTGCCAACTGCTGCAACACCATCATTTCTCGCCCAGAAAGGCGATTGACCATATCTGCCTCACTGGCATTCCCCAAGCTTGAACGTACTGAGTGCAAGGCTTGATTCGGGAAATAACTGTAGCCAGACAGTACGGCCTTGATTGCACTCAACAGTTCAGTCAAGTCCTGCTGCTTGCATACATAACCGGCTGCACCGGCTTGCATGCAACGCATGGAAAAGTGACCCGGGGCTTGTGAAGTCAACACCAGCACCTTGATAGGCACTGCCGGTGTGGACAACCGCGCTATAACTTCAAGCCCGTCAAGCCTAGGTATTCCAATATCCAGAATTACGATATCAGGCGCATATTCACGCGTAAGCTGCAAAGCATCCACACCATTATCCGTCTCTGCAATAACCTCGTAGCCATGTCGTTCCATGAGCATACGCACAGCAAGACGAATTACAGGATGATCATCCACGATCAGCACTTTATTCATGGGCCATTCCAATTTATCGCTGTTCGAATTTTCAGAACCAGCACCATAGCCTAGTCGCAACAAACTGGGCATAGCACCCCCTCAAGCATCAACAACCAAAGACATTTCCTACAAATATTGGAGATCAACCCTACAGATATCGCCCATTGAAACGCCCCCCACACACTTTCGTCACAAGCTGCCAGACATGGGAAGACCGAAACTCAAGAAAGCGCCGAGAATTAAAATAAAAACCCAACATAGAACTGCAACACTTTCACACAGATAACGAAATCGCACCCACTTAAGACACATTCAAAAAACCAGATATAAAACACATTCAAAAATCTGACCAAACAGCCTGACAACTCAACTACATACCCCACCCCCATGGCCTGCCGCCCAAATAAAATGCCCCACCCCCATTAAAAACCACAAAAAACACAGTGACAAATCTCAATGTTCATTCAAATTAAATCTACTATTTTTCCAAGGGAAAATATTACAATTTCATGCTTACAGAATCGGACTACAAATCATTAGGAAAACACCTAAAGCATTAAATCACGCTAAAATAACGGCAAGACGTTCGCCCAGGCAAACCCAACCAAGATAAAAATAAATATTCGATAGATACGTTCATCCACCTACAACTCCCTCTCAGACTTATCATTCAAATCAGTCACTGACTAAAAACCTTACACCCTTTACAAAAAACACTTAACGCCCTTTAACAAGGTCCGATCTGATAACGACAGCCCCCCTACAAAAACAAACCTCTTATTCAAGAAATCGATAAATTCCGCCAGCCGGGCGCGACACAATCTCATGCAATTGATTTGCGCCTTAAAAAAAACACGACTAATTTTAAAAAACGCTAGCAACTCCCTGAAGAAAGCGCTGAACCAATCACCCGACTTACATTGACCCTGCACAGATACTCCAAGCTGGCCATACACCGCCAAGAAGCGCCTTCTTCCTTATCATTCCGACTTTTACCAAAAGGCACTTTCATGATAAAAAACACCTTAAAAATCAACCACCCACTTACCGTTATCGCTGTTTTTTCAATGCTGACGGAAGCGTCCGCTGCAGTCTATCTCCCTTATATCGACAGTGAGCATCAAAAAATATACGTATGGTTCCTGATTGTGTTCCCATCACTTCTGATCACGTTGTTTTTCCTGACCTTAAACTTCAATAACAAAACACTTTATACCCCCGCTGACTTATCCAAAGCCGAGAATACTCCGGAAGGGTTCTCTCAGCCGACTGGCCCTTGCCTGAAGCAAGGCAATTCATTTGCAAGCACAAGTACATCCGCACAACTATTTATACCCGCCTGCCCTTCAGGCTCCCCGTACAGCTTATACAGACCCCATAACATCTTCCTTCAAGGCCAAAGAGTCCACCACGTAGACCCTCCCCCGTTTCCACCCCCCGAAAGAGCGCACGCAACATTCTTTGCCAAGAGTCATGCATGGAGAGAGGGCTCAGAGTTAAAAACACTTTATCTTATGGACCTGAACTACCTGCACTTGCTCTCCCCTCATAAAGGCACTGCCGAAGAGGTATTACATATCTATTACAAAGCAACCCGCAAATATAAAAACACGCCCCCCAGACATGCTGTACTGCTACTGCTTACCAACCAGCACTCCAGTATTCCTCAGGAAACTATTCGACGGGCCATCGACAACTTCAAACATACGTCATCCATCAACCATACAACCATTATCAGCTACAACACCGACGCACACAGATTCACCCTGCTTAACTCACCCCGCCCCCAAACAAATACCTGAATTGCAGGCAAAAAAAAGCCCCAGCCAATTGGCTGGGGCTTTACCAGGCGAGCTGTATCAGAACAACTTGCGCCCTTTATTTGCAGCAATACGCATGCGCAATGCATTCAACTTGATGAAGCCGGCAGCATCGGCCTGATTGTAAGCACCGCCATCCTCTTCAAAGGTTGCGATGTTGGCATCAAACAACGACTCGTCAGACTTGCGACCGGTAACAATCACGTTGCCTTTGTACAGCTTGAGGCGAACAACACCGTTAACGTGAACCTGCGAAGCATCAATCATCTGTTGCAGCATGATGCGCTCAGGGCTCCACCAGTAGCCGGTGTAGATCAGGCTGGCGTACTTTGGCATCAACTCGTCTTTCAAGTGAGCGACTTCACGATCCAGAGTAATCGACTCAATGGCGCGGTGAGCACGCAACATGATGGTGCCGCCCGGGGTTTCATAGCAACCACGGGACTTCATGCCAACATAACGGTTTTCGACGATATCCAGACGGCCGATACCGTGTTCGCCACCAATGCGGTTCAACGTTGCCAGAACAGTCGCAGGTGTCATCTCAACACCGTCCAGCGCAACGATGTCGCCATTACGGTAGGTCAGTTCCAGGTACTGCGGCTTGTCAGGAGCGTTCTCCGGAGAGACGGTCCACTTCCACATGTCTTCTTCGTGCTCAGTCCAGGTATCTTCGAGCACACCACCTTCGTAGGAGATATGCAGCAAGTTGGCATCCATCGAGTACGGGGATTTTTTCTTGCCGTGACGCTCGATCGGGATTGCATGCTTTTCAGCGTAATCCATCAGCTTTTCACGGGAGAGCAAGTCCCACTCACGCCAAGGAGCAATAACCTTCACCCCTGGCTTCAAGGCATAGGCACCCAGTTCAAAGCGAACCTGGTCATTACCTTTACCCGTTGCACCGTGGGAAATGGCATCGGCGCCCGTTTCATTGGCGATTTCAATCAGGCGTTTGGCAATCAGCGGACGAGCAATGGATGTACCCAGCAGGTACTCGCCTTCGTAAACGGTGTTGGCGCGGAACATCGGGAAAACGAAGTCACGAACAAACTCTTCGCGCAGGTCATCAATGTAGATTTCCTTGACGCCCATGGCTTGCGCCTTGGCACGTGCAGGTTCGACCTCTTCACCCTGACCCAGGTCAGCGGTAAAGGTTACGACTTCACAGTTATAAGTATCCTGCAGCCACTTCAGGATCACCGAAGTGTCCAGGCCGCCCGAATAAGCCAGAACGACCTTGTTTACGTCCGCCATGCCATCACTCCACGGGTTGTTCGAAAAGCCGAACAGTCTACCGCCCACAGCCATGAATTTACAGAGGCGCGACAGCTTAAGACGACAAAGCGACAGTTTATATCAAAGACGCGACGAGACCGCTGCTTCAGGAAATAGCCGCTGGATTGCTGGGACCTACAGATGGCGCAGCTTTTTCAGGCACAGGGAGCCGTTCCAGGCGGACGCTTACCCGGCGATTTTTCGCCCGGTTTACCCGACTGGTATTCGCCGCCAAGGGGTATTGCTCACCATGAAATCGCACCGTGATCTGCGACTCCTGCAGGCCGTTCTGCTTGAAATACTCCATTACCGCCAATGCCCGGCGGCGCGACAGCTCACGATTGGTCAAGCGATTGCCCTGATTATCGGAATAACCGTCGAGGATGACGTGATTGACTGTAGGGTCTGCCTTCAAGTATTCGACCATGACTTGCAAGTTGACCCGGGCCACCGCGTCCAGTTCGGTCCCCCCGCCAGGGAAACCGATCTGGCTTTGTCTGACCTGCTCAAAGTTTTTCGGTAAAAGCTTTGCGGTACAGGCCTCGTAGTCGCCGTAAGCCTGGCGAAACCTGACAGGGAGCAGGCGTACTTCCGAGACATTGCCCTCACGAGAATAATGCCTTATCAAGGGGCTGCGCCCCTCAATCAAGCCTCGAAACAAGTTGGCGGCCTGCGCCTGGGAACTGTTGAAAAGCACCTGCCCACGGCCAATACGCACCGAGCCCAGGTCAATATCACCACGGCCCGGTTGCCAGGGCGCAGCGGCGGCCAACAGCTTGGCAGAGCCCTCGCCCAACATTGAGTTGTAGGCATTAAGACGAAATACAGCCTGTTCTCCTGCACGCCTTACAAAAGCACCCGAACCAAAATCGGTAATCGGCTGAATCAGACGGCATTCGAATTTGTCACCTTCCACTTTCCACTCGATATTCTCCAGCCGCGTCTGAAAAGTCAGAGCCATGGCTGGCAGGCTGGCAAACATACTGAGCAGGATGAAATAACGCTGGCGCACGGGAGGCTCCACAGGCTTGTACGGCAAAAAAACAGGCCACAGATTTACGGCATGCTCATCAGATATCGGTCAGCAATCACAAAACTTGATAGCGAGTGCCTGCTAGAGTCTTTTCCGGTAGCATTCACCTCAGTTCGACCCGCCTGGAATCCCCAATGTCTGACCGCCTGACCCTGCTGCGTCCCGACGACTGGCATATACATCTTCGCGATGGTGCTGTGTTGCCTCACACTGTCGCGGATGTAGCGCGCACTTTTGGCCGCGCCATCATCATGCCCAACCTGGTACCCCCGGTGCGCAATGCCGCCGAGGCCGACGCCTATCGCCAGCGCATCCTGGCTGCACGCCCCGCTGGCAGCCGCTTCGAGCCGCTGATGGTGCTGTACCTCACCGATCGTACCCAGCCAGAAGACATTCGCACGGCCAAGGCCAGCGGATTCGTCCATGCAGCCAAGCTGTATCCGGCCGGGGCAACGACCAACTCCGACTCCGGTGTAACCAGTATCGACGCGATCTTCCCGGTTCTGGAAGTCATGGCCGAAGTCAGCATGCCTTTGCTGATCCACGGTGAAGTCACCCGAGCCGGCGTAGACGTCTTTGACCGCGAAAAGATCTTCATCGACGAGCATATGCGCCGCGTCGTAGATCGTTTCCCGACGCTGAAAGTCGTGTTTGAGCACATCACCACCGCCGACGCGGTGCAGTTCGTCAACGAGGCTTCGGCCAACGTCGGCGCAACCATTACCGCTCATCACCTGCTGTACAACCGCAATCACATGCTGGTTGGCGGCATTCGCCCGCACTTTTATTGCCTGCCGATCCTCAAGCGCAACACCCATCAGGAAGCCCTGCTGGATGCGGCCACCAGCGGCAGCGAGAAGTTTTTCCTGGGCACTGACTCGGCACCTCACGCCCAGCACGCCAAGGAAGCGGCGTGCGGTTGCGCCGGGTGTTATACCGCCTATGCGGCCATCGAGATGTACGCCGAAGCGTTCGAACAGCGCAATGCGCTCGACAAGCTGGAAGCCTTTGCCAGCCTTAACGGCCCGCGCTTCTACGGCTTGCCCGCCAGCAACGAACAGATCACCCTGGTTCGCCAGGAGTGGACCGCCCCAACCAGCCTGCCTTTCGGCGAGCTGACCGTAATTCCGCTGCGCGCCGGTGAAACACTGCGCTGGCGCCTGCTGGAGGAACAGCTGTGAGTGACGACCATTATGATGACGAACACGAAGGCGGCCATGGCGGCGGTCCACGCCACCCGATGGCAGAGCGCTTTCGCGGTTATCTGCCGGTCGTAATCGATGTTGAAACCGGCGGTTTCAACAGTGCTACTGATGCATTGCTGGAAATTGCTGCCGTAACGATCGGCATGGACGAAAGAGGCTTTGTGTTCCCCGAACACACCTATTTCCACCGTGTAGAGCCGTTTGAAGGCGCCAATATCGAAGCCGCTGCACTGGAATTCACCGGTATCAAGCTCGATCACCCACTGCGCATGGCCGTCAGTGAAGAGACAGCCCTGACCGATATCTTCCGCGGTGTGCGCAAGGCCCTGAAGGCCAATGGCTGCAAACGCGCCATTCTGGTGGGGCATAACAGCAGCTTCGACCTGGGCTTCCTCAACGCCGCTGTCGCGCGCCTGGACATGAAGCGCAACCCTTTCCACCCGTTCTCGAGCTTTGACACCGCGACCCTTGCTGGCCTGGCCTATGGCCAGACCGTCCTGGCAAAAGCCTGCCAGGCCGCCGACATCGACTTTGATGGGCGTGAAGCACACTCGGCCCGTTACGACACCGAGAAAACCGCCGAGTTGTTCTGTGGCATCGTAAACAGCTGGAAACAAATGGGCGGCTGGAAAGACTTCAACGACTGATCCTGTCGTAAAGGCTTACAGCGCACCATAAAAAAACCGGACACTGGGTCCGGTTTTTTTATGCCTGAAACTGACGATTACAGCTGGTCAGCATTTTCAGTCAGGTAAGCCGCAACACCTGCAGTCGAAGCGGTCATGCCCTTGTCGCCTTTTTTCCAGTTGGCCGGGCAAACTTCGCCGTGCTCTTCGTGGAATTGCAGGGCGTCAACCAGACGCAGCAGCTCGTCCATGTTGCGGCCCAGTGGCAGGTCGTTGACGATCTGCGAGCGCACAACGCCTTTGTCGTCGATCAGGAACGCGCCGCGCAGAGCCACGCCGCCTTCGGTTTCAACGTCGTAGGCCTTGCAGATGGCGTGATTGATGTCGGCAGCCATGGTGTATTTCACCTGGCCGATGCCGCCATTGTTCACTGGCGTGTTGCGCCATGCGTTGTGGGTGAAATGGGAGTCAATGGACACCGCAACCACTTCAACATTGCGCGCCTGGAACTCAGGAATACGGTGATCCAGTGCGATCAGCTCGGACGGGCATACGAAAGTGAAGTCCAGTGGGTAGAAGAACACCAGGCCATATTTGCCTTTGATGGCGGAGGACAGCGTGAAGCTGTCAACGATTTCGCCAGTGCCAAGTACGGCGGCGACGGTGAAGTCAGGGGCTTGTTTGCCTACGAGTACGCTCATTGGATATCTCCTGGTGTGCAGCGTGAAAAACAGAACCTGATTGGGCAGCCGTTGAAAACGACGCCAGGCAATCAGCTCCCGGGTAAAAAGACCGGTCATCATACACCGCTCGTCGGAACTGGCAGGCACCCTTTTTCACCCGCCCGAAAGCGCTCAAAAGAACCGTTCGTCAGCACAGTGCCTGAGACCCTCAATTGAGACTCAAGGTACTTTGACAATCATTCTCGTTAACATTAAGATCCTTGGCATTGAATCCCAACCAGCGATGGTTCTTATTTATGTACGTTTGCATTTGCACTGGCGTCACCGATGGAAAAATCCGCGACGCAATCTACGACGGTTGCTGCAGTTACCGTGAAGTGCGTGAAGCGACAGGTGTTGCCAGCCAATGTGGCAAATGTGCCTGTCTGGCCAAGCAAGTGGTTCGCGAAACCCTTTCCTCGCTGCAAGCCAGCCAGGCTGTCATGAGTTTCCCGGCAGAATTTTCAGTCGCCTGATTAACCAATTCCAAAGAACCGGACATAGCGTCCGGTTTTTTTATGCCCAGAATTCAAGTGCTTAGGCCCAAGACGCGGAACACAAACATTCTTATTCCGATTAATTTTCATTTATTATTCAAATACTTAGGTTTGACAGTCTGCAAGGTGCGGATCAAACTCTGCCCTATATACAGTTAATTAAGGCAGGCCCCAGCCATGAAAGGCGACATTTCGGTTATTCAGCACCTCAACAAAATTCTCGGCAACGAACTGGTCGCAATCAACCAATACTTCCTGCATGCACGCATGTATCAGGATTGGGGCCTGGAGAAGTTGGGCGCGCATGAGTACCACGAGTCCATCGACGAGATGAAACACGCGGACAAACTGATTAAACGCATCCTGTTCCTGGAAGGCCTGCCAAACGTACAGGACTTGGGCAAGCTGCATATCGGCGAGCACACCAAGGAAATGCTGGAGTGTGACCTGCGCATCGAGAAGACTGGCCACGCCGACCTCAAGGCCGCCATTGCCCATTGTGAAGTAGTTGGTGACTTTGGCAGCCGGGAAATGCTCGAAGATATTCTTGAGTCGGAAGAAGAACATATCGACTGGCTGGAAACTCAGTTGGGCCTGATCGACAAAGTGGGTATTGAGAATTACCTGCAATCGCAAATGGGTGAGTAACTAACACCCATTAAAAAGCCCCGCCTTGTTTATCACAGAGGCGGGGCTTTTTTATGCGTGCGACAAAACAACTGTCACGACGCGACTGATATCACGCTTCAGTCTTGTTTGCTGCGGCTTTCTCGACAGCTTCTTTGATCAAAGCCTGCAAAGAACCATCAGCGGCCATTTCAGCCATGATGTCGCTACCGCCAACCAGCTCGCCACCTACCCACAATTGCGGGAAAGTTGGCCAGTTGGCGTACTTTGGCAGATTGGCACGAATTTCAGGATTCTGGAGGATGTCCACGTAAGCGAACTTCTCGCCACACCCCATGACTGCCTGAGCAGCTTTAGCCGAAAAGCCGCACTGCGGGGCATTCGGGGAGCCTTTCATGTAGAGCAGAATGGTGTTGTTGGCAATCTGGTCTTTAATAGTTTCGATGATATCCATGGAGCACCTCGGCTGAACTTTCCGACGCAGATGTCGGCACGGTGGCGCATTGTAACGGAAAGCCGAGCGCGACGCTCGGTCTCCCCGACAGACAATAGTATGCCCCTGCTCCCTCCACAAAGCTTGTTGTCCCTGCCGAGAAACGATGGCTGCGAGCAGTTAAACCCCGCCTCATGACAGGAATGCTGACAACGCCATCGCAGCCGTCGCTCCTCGCCAGCGATGACAAATACGACGACCTCGCCCCCCCTCGCAATTGCCAAGCTACGCCACGGCAGTGTACAAATGAGCAGCTGAGGTGAGGCAAACCGCCTGATGTGGCTCATGCAGCGCAAGACCCGCTCAAACCTCTATACATATGACCCTTATTGGCAAGACGCGACATTTCCTTATAAGATCGCGCCTTCCCCTATTTCGTCGCCCCGTGCGGCTTTCGCCGCAGGTCTCGCCCGTTTTTCCGAAAACCCCGGCCTTGAGCATCTGCGATCGTTGCAAAAAAAGGTAGTTAATGATGAGCGCAAGGCACTTTCTCTCCCTGATGGATTGCACTCCCGAAGAGCTAGTCAGCGTGATTCGCCGCGGCATCGAGCTTAAGGACCTGCGCCAGCGCAGCGTTCTGTTCGAACCCTTGAAAGGTCGCGTACTGGGCATGATTTTCGAAAAATCATCGACCCGCACCCGCCTGTCATTTGAAGCTGGCATGATCCAGCTCGGTGGCCAGGCCATTTTTCTGTCACCACGAGATACCCAACTGGGTCGTGGCGAACCGATAGGCGACTGCGCCATCGTCATGTCACGCATGCTTGACGCCGTCATGATCCGCACCTTCGCCCACAGCACCCTGACCGAGTTTGCGGCCAATTCCCGCGTACCGGTTATCAATGGCCTGTCGGACGACCTGCACCCATGCCAGCTGCTGGCTGACATGCAGACCTTCCTTGAGCATCGCGGATCGATCAAGGGCAAGACCGTGGCCTGGATTGGTGACGGCAACAACATGTGCAACAGCTATATAGAAGCGGCTATCCAGTTTGACTTCCACCTGCGTGTTGCCTGCCCGCAAGGCTATGAACCAAACCCCGAGTTCGTGGCGCTGGCAGGCGAACGCGTTACCATCGTTCGCGACCCGCGTGATGCCGTGATTGGCGCCCACCTGGTGAGCACCGACGTATGGACATCAATGGGTCAGGAAGACGAAACGGCCAAGCGCCTCGAACTGTTTGCCCCGTATCAGGTCAACCGTGCCCTGCTCGACCTGGCGGCCGATGACGTGCTGTTCATGCACTGCCTGCCTGCTCATCGCGGCGAAGAGATCAGCGTCGACCTGCTGGACGACCCTCGCTCCGTGGCCTGGGATCAGGCCGAAAACCGCCTGCATGCGCAAAAAGCGCTGCTCGAATTCCTTGTCCAACCGGCGTACCAATCCGCATGAGTCAGCCGCTATTGCTAAACCTTCGTGATCTGGCCTGTGGGTATCAGGGCCAGAGCGTGGTGCAAAACCTCAACCTGCATCTCAATGCCGGTGATATCGGCTGCTTGCTGGGCTCTTCGGGGTGCGGCAAAACCACGACATTGCGTGCTATTGCCGGGTTCGAACCGGTACACCAGGGTGAAATCAGGCTGGCAGGCGAAGTGATCTCCAGCGCCGGCTTCACCTTGGCACCCGAGAAACGTCGTATTGGTATGGTGTTTCAGGACTACGCCCTGTTCCCGCACCTGAGCGTGGCCGACAACATTGCCTTCGGCATTCGCAAGCACCCGAACAAAGACCGTGTGACCGAAGAGCTGCTTGAGCTGGTCAACCTTAAAAACCTGGGCAAACGCTTTGCGCACGAGTTATCAGGTGGTCAGCAGCAACGCGTTGCCCTGGCCCGCGCCCTGGCACCCGAGCCGCAACTGCTGTTGCTGGATGAGCCATTCTCCAACCTGGATGGCGAGCTGCGCCGCAAGCTCAGCCACGAAGTGCGCGATATCCTGAAAGCCCGTGGTACAAGTGCGATTTTGGTGACACACGATCAGGAAGAAGCCTTCGCTGTCAGCGATCATGTTGGCGTGTTCAAGGAAGGCCGCCTTGAACAGTGGGACACCCCTTACAACCTCTACCACGAACCTCAGACGCCCTTTGTGGCGAGCTTTATCGGTCAGGGCTACTTTATTCGCGGCCAGTTGCTGACACCTGAATCGGTACAAACCGAGCTGGGTGTCTTGCGTGGCAACCGTGCGTATACCTGGCCAACGGGCGGTGCAGTGGATGTATTGCTGCGCCCGGACGATATCGTCTACGCACCGGACAGCGATTTGAAGGCGCGGATCATCGGCAAGACATTCCTCGGCGCATCGACCCTTTATCGCCTGCAACTGCCGACAGGCAGCCAGCTGGAGTCGATCTTCCCGAGTCATGCCGACCACTTGCCTGGCGCTGAAGTGGGTATTCGCGTTGCCGCCGAACACCTGGTGATGTTTCAAACCAGCGGCAGCATAGCGGCGCAAATCCCGCAATCCGAATCAGGTGTAAGGCGTTTCAGCACAGCGCACTAAAAACCTGTGGCAGCGCTTACGCCCTGCCTACTTCTGCGAACTTCGCTTGCGTGTGCTCTGCCAGCACCGCAGGCGCCAGTTCCACCTCCAGGCCGCGTCGTCCGGCGCTGACAAAAATAGTCGAAAAACCCTCGGCACTTTTATCAATAAAAGTACGCAGGCGCTTCTTTTGCCCCAACGGGCTGATCCCGCCAAGCAGATAACCTGTGGAGCGCTGAGCCGCCGCCGGGTCCGCCATTTCGACTTTCTTCACCCCCGCTGCCTGAGCCAGCGCTTTCAAATCAAGACTTCCGACGACCGGTACGACGGCAACTAGCAACTCGCCCTTTTCACTGCTGGCCAACAGCGTTTTGAACACTTGCGCAGGCTCCAGGCCAAGCTTTTCTGCGGCCTCCAGGCCGTAGGATGCCGCCTTGGGGTCGTGTTCATAGCTGTGTACCCGATGTTCGGCGCGAACTTTTTTCAGCAGGTCCAGTGCAGGCGTCATGACAGCTCCAGTTTTGCAGAGGAGAAAGAAATACGATGGCCGATTTTAGGCTATTACCCCGTAAAAAGGCGCTGAAACCGAGGTTACAGACCCTGCATGTAGCTAAAAAGTTACCTTTACCCCTCTCAATTCGTAGTCTTTGTTTACATAAAAACCAATACCAAAGCACTCATCTGAAGTCAGAATGTGAATACCCGTTCACTTTCGACCTTTGACAGCAGTGTTTCTTGTCTATATTTTTTCGAATCTGAATATACTCACACGACTCAGCCTGACAGCGTAAAACACAAATACGCAGTTCCCGGTCCAGGCTCAGGCGCACTGCCACCCTGATTGACGACGTCAAAAAACAACAATAACGAGGTTTTACATGTCGACTGCATCGCAGCACCCCACACTTTCAGGCCAGTGCCTGGCCGAGTTTCTCGGCACCGCACTTTTGATATTCTTCGGTACCGGCTGTGTTGCGGCTCTCAAGGTCGCGGGCGCAAGTTTTGGCCTATGGGAAATCAGTATCATCTGGGGCATTGGCGTCAGCATGGCGATTTATCTGACGGCCGGCGTTTCCGGCGCACACCTGAACCCGGCGGTCAGCATTGCGCTGTTCCTGTTCACCGATTTTGAAAAACGTAAACTGCCTTTCTATATCCTCGCCCAGATCGCAGGGGCCTTTTGCGCAGCGGCGTTGGTTTACACGCTCTACAGCAACCTGTTCTTCGATTACGAACAAGCCCACCAGATGGTACGTGGCAGCCAGGCCAGCCTGGAATTGGCCTCGGTATTCTCGACCTACCCGCACCCTTCGCTGACAACGCTGCAGGCCTTCCTCGTCGAGCTTGTGATAACCGCTATCCTTATGGGCGTAATCATGGCCCTGACCGACGACAAAAACGGCTTGCCCCGTGGCCCATTGGCCCCCCTGCTGATCGGCTTGCTGATCGCCGTCATTGGCAGCTCGATGGGCCCATTGACCGGTTTTGCGATGAACCCTGCGCGTGATTTCGGGCCCAAGCTGATGACTTTCTTCGCTGGCTGGGGGGACGTCTCGTTCACCGGCGGGCGCGATATCCCGTATTTCCTGATTCCCATTTTTGCACCCATCGTAGGTGCCTGTCTGGGCGCTGCCATTTATCGCGGGATGATTGCCCGGCACTTGCCTGACATTGCCCCGGCAGATGCGGTTACCCAAGCCGCTGCGCCTGCAAAGACCCAGGCATCCTGATACCGACTGATGAAACGGGGCGCACGAGACCTACTGCCCGTTACCTGTCTCGCGCCCGCAACCTCCCTCATTCTGCAAGGCACTAACAAATGACCGACACTCAGAATAAGAACTACATCATTGCGCTGGACCAAGGCACCACCAGTTCGCGAGCGATCATCTTCGATCGTGACGCCAACGTGGTGTGCACAGCACAACGTGAGTTCCAACAGCATTACCCGCAACCGGGCTGGGTCGAACACGACCCGATGGAGATTTTTGCCACCCAGAGCGCCGTGATGGTTGAGGCCCTGGCCCAGGCCGGCCTGCATCATGACCAGGTTGCCGCCATCGGCATTACCAACCAGCGCGAAACCACGGTGGTCTGGGACAAAGAAAGCGGCCGCCCGATCTACAACGCCATCGTCTGGCAATGCCGTCGCAGCACCGAGATCTGCGAGCAGCTCAAGCGCGACGGTCACGAGCAATACATCAGCGACACCACCGGCCTGGTGACCGACCCGTACTTCTCCGGCACCAAACTGAAGTGGATCCTCGACAACGTCGAAGGCAGCCGCGAACGGGCGCGCAAAGGCGAACTGCTGTTTGGCACCATCGACAGCTGGCTGATCTGGAAATTTACCGGCGGCAAAACCCACGTTACCGATTACACCAACGCCTCGCGCACCATGCTCTTTAACATCCACACTCTGGAGTGGGATGCCAAGATGCTGGAGGTGCTGGATATCCCGCGCGAAATGTTGCCTGAAGTGAAGTCGTCTTCAGAAATCTACGGCCGCACCAAAAGCGGTATCGCCATCGGCGGCATTGCCGGCGACCAACAGGCCGCGCTGTTTGGCCAGATGTGCGTCGAGCCCGGCCAGGCCAAGAACACCTACGGCACCGGCTGCTTCCTGCTGATGAACACCGGCGCCAACGCCGTGAAGTCGACCCACGGCATGCTGACCACCATCGCCTGCGGCCCCCGCGGCGAAGTGGCCTACGCCCTGGAAGGCGCCGTGTTCAACGGTGGCTCCACCGTGCAATGGCTGCGTGACGAACTGAAGATCATCAACGACGCCCACGACACCGAATACTTCGCCAATAAAGTCAAAGACAGCAATGGCGTGTATCTGGTGCCTGCCTTCACCGGCCTCGGTGCCCCCTACTGGGACCCGTATGCCCGTGGCGCACTGTTCGGCCTTACTCGCGGCGTACGCGTAGACCACATCATTCGTGCTGCGCTGGAGTCGATTGCCTACCAGACACGGGACGTACTGGACGCTATGCAACAGGACTCCGGCGAACGCCTCAAAGCCCTGCGTGTAGACGGTGGTGCCGTAGCCAACAACTTCCTGATGCAGTTTCAGGCAGACATCCTCGGCACCCAGGTTGAACGCCCGCAAATGCGTGAAACCACGGCCTTGGGCGCTGCCTACCTGGCGGGTCTGGCTTGCGGCTTCTGGGGCAGCCTGGATGAACTGCGCGGCAAGGCGGTGATCGAGCGCGAGTTCGAACCTGCACTGGACGAAAGCTGCAAAGAGAAGCTCTATGCCGGCTGGAAAAAAGCCGTAAGCCGTACCCGCGACTGGGAACCTCACGAAGAAAGCAACTAAGTACGGGCAATTACATCTGCGGGCGCCTATGGCGCCCGCAGTTGCTTGAGGCACCTGCGAGTAGCAGACGACGCTTTCCTGCGGCATCATGGGTGAATTTGCTTCGCCGCCCAAAGGAAACTCCATGAATCTGCCTCCACGCCAACAGCAGATCCTCGAACTCGTACGCGAGCGCGGTTATGTCAGCATCGAGGAAATGGCTCAGTTGTTCGTCGTCACGCCGCAGACCATTCGCCGTGACATCAACCAGTTGGCAGAAGCCGACCTGTTGCGCCGCTACCACGGTGGCGCCGCCTATGACTCCAGTGTAGAGAACACCGCCTACGCCATGCGGGCCGACCAGATGCGCGATGAAAAGCGCCGCATTGGCGAAGCCATTGCCGCCCAGATTCCCGATCACGCCTCGATTTTCATCAATATCGGCACCACCACCGAGTCGATTGCCCGGGCGCTGCTCAACCACAATCACCTGAAAATCATCACCAACAACCTGCATGTTGCGTCGATCCTGAGCGCAAAAGACGACTTCGAAGTACTGATCGCCGGCGGCAATGTGCGCCGCGATGGTGGCATCGTCGGTCAGGCCAGCGTCGACTTTATCAACCAGTTCAAGTTCGACTTCGCCTTGGTTGGTATCAGCGGTATCGATTCTGACGGCAGCTTGCTGGACTTTGACTATCAGGAAGTACGCGTATCCCAGGCGATTATCGCCAATGCCCGACAAACTATCCTGGCAGCGGACTCCAGCAAGTTCGGCCGCAATGCAATGGTCCGCTTGGGCCCGATCACCTTGATCGATTGCCTGGTCACCGACCAGCCGCCCGTGCCGGAGCTGGCGCAACTGCTGGCCCAGAACAAAATTCGTCTGGAAGTGGTGTAACCGCACTCAGATAGTGATGCGGGTTCAGATGCTGTGGGGCGGGCTTGCTCGCGATGGCATCACCGCAACCTGACAGGTGAGCCGCAGCGCCTGCATTGCGAGCAATGCCTGCTCCCGCAGAATCATTGTCCTACACTAAAATGTTCGAAATTCTTCCTTTCGACGCCCTTCGATGAGTTTTTTCAATCGAAGGGTGCTGGCTGCGCGCGCCTTTATCCGCTAATATTTTCGCAAATGAACATTAATGTTCGAATTCAAATATGCGTAAAGAACGCGAGGCCAACCCATGCCCCTGACCACCTTGCCTGCCACTCCCCTCGCTGAGGTTTACGACGTCGCCGTTATTGGTGGTGGAATCAATGGTGTCGGGATTGCGGCAGATGCAGCCGGGCGCGGCCTCTCGGTGTTCCTTTGCGAAAAGGACGATCTGGCCAGCCACACGTCCTCTGCCAGCAGCAAGCTGATCCACGGTGGCCTGCGCTACCTCGAACATTACGAGTTCCGCCTGGTGCGCGAAGCGCTGGCCGAACGCGAAGTGCTGCTGGCCAAAGCCCCGCATATCGTTAAACCGATGCGTTTCGTATTGCCGCACCGACCGCACCTGCGCCCGGCGTGGATGATCCGTGCCGGCCTGTTCCTGTATGACCATTTGGGCAAGCGTGAAAAGCTGGCTGGTTCAACCAGCCTCAAGTTCGGTGCCAACAGCCCCCTTAAAGCAGAAATCACCAAAGGTTTTGAATACTCCGATTGCTGGGTCGATGACGCGCGCCTGGTAGTGCTCAACGCCATGGCCGCGCGGGAAAAAGGCGCCCATGTTCACACCCAGACCCGTTGCGTCGGCGCGCGCCGTAACAAGGGTTTGTGGGAGTTGAACCTGGAACGTGCAGATGGCAGCCTGTTTTCGATCCGCAGCAAGGCCCTGGTCAATGCCGCCGGCCCCTGGGTCGCCAAATTCATCAAGGACGACCTCAAGCTGGACTCGCCTTACGGCATCCGCCTGATCCAGGGTAGCCACCTGATTGTGCCCAAGCTGTATGACGCGCCAAATGCCTTCATCCTGCAGAACGAAGACCAGCGGATTGTGTTCACCATTCCGTACATGGACCAGTTCACCATCATCGGCACCACTGACCGCGAATACACCGGCGATCCGGCCAAGGTCAGCATTACCGAAGAAGAAACCGACTACCTGCTTAATGTGGTCAACGCCCACTTCAAGCAGCAAGTGAGCCGCAGCGACATTCTGCGCACCTACTCCGGCGTGCGCCCGCTGTGCAATGACGAGTCCGACAACCCTTCGGCCGTGACCCGCGACTACACCCTGGCATTGTCTGGCGCAGCGGGCGAAGCCCCGCTTCTATCGGTATTTGGCGGCAAACTGACCACCTATCGCAAGCTGGCCGAATCGGCCATGGCACAGCTGACACCCTACTTCACCCAGATCAAGCCGAGCTGGACCGCCAGCGCGACATTACCCGGCGGCGAAGGCATGACCACGCCAAAAGCCCTGAGCGAGGCCCTGGTCAGCAAATACAGCTGGCTGGATGCCGCAATTGCCAAGCGCTGGGCAATCACCTATGGCAACCGCTCCTGGAGCTTGCTCGAAGGTGCACAAGGCCTGAGCGACATGGGCGAGCATATCGGCAGCGGCCTTTACAGCCGTGAGGTTGATTACCTGTGCAACCAGGAATGGGCACTGGAGGCACAGGACATCCTGTGGCGCCGCACCAAGCTTGGGTTGTTCACCACGGCCGAGGAACAGGCCCACCTGAGCCAGTACATGACCACCCTTGGCCTGAAACACCGCAAGGTTCAGGCCGCTTAATTCGCGTTTAGATGGCCCGTGGGAGCGAGTCCGCTTGCACGGGCCTTCGCTCCTCCCCCCCCGCACTGCCTGCCTTTCATTCGGTTTTCCGAACGCACTCCCCCCCAATGATTCGGCTTTCCGGGCATCTGCATGCCACCGAAGTCCCGACATAAAACTTTAATTCGTTATAAATCAGCAGGTTAGACTTTAATACCAGGGCTGGCACGACTCATGCTCTACACTCTATGCCGAATGCTTAAACAGAGCGTTTAGCCTGTTGAGACGTTCTGAGTAAAAAAGGGCCTGCAAACGGGCTCAATAAAAAAAACAATGTCGAGGAAACATCGATGCGCATCGTTCCGCAACTTTTGGGCGCAGCAATTGCTGCAGCTCTGATTAGCACTCCAGTTTTTGCAGCCGAATTGACCGGCACACTGAAGAAAATCAAAGAATCCGGCACCATCACCCTTGGGCATCGTGACTCCTCCATTCCGTTCTCCTACATCGCGGACGCTTCCGGCAAACCGGTTGGCTACTCCCATGATGTGCAACTGGCTATCGTTGAAGGGCTGAAAAAACAGCTCGACATGCCGGACCTGAAGGTCAAGTACAACCTCGTCACCTCCCAGACCCGTATCCCGCTGGTGCAGAACGGCACCGTTGACGTTGAGTGTGGTTCCACCACCAACAACGTTGAACGCCAACAGCAAGTCGACTTCTCGGTCGGCATCTTCGAAATCGGTACGCGCCTGCTGTCCAAAAAGGACTCGCCTTACAAGGACTTCGCTGACCTGAAAGGCAAAAACGTCGTGACCACTGCTGGTACCACCTCCGAGCGCATCCTCAAAGCGATGAACGCCGACAAGCAGATGGGCATGAACGTGATCTCGGCAAAAGACCACGGCGAAGCCTTCAACATGCTGGAGTCGGGCCGTGCTGTTGCTTTCATGATGGACGACGCCCTGCTGGCCGGTGAAATGGCCAAAGCCAAGAAGCCTACAGACTGGGCCGTGACCGGCACTCCACAGTCTTACGAAATCTACGGCTGCATGCTGCGTAAAGGCGATCCGGAATTCAAAAAGGCCGTGGATGACGCCATCGTTGCCTACTACAAGTCGGGCAAGATCAACGACACCTACAAAACCTGGTTCGAGTCGCCGATTCCACCAAAAGGCCTGAACCTGATGTTCCCGATGAGCGATGAGCTCAAAGCGTTGATTGCCACCCCTACCGACAAGGCAGCAGACGACAAACCGGCTGAAGAAAAGAAATCCTGATTTCAGCCGGCTGAACCCCCCGGGCGCAAGCCATTGCGCCCGGGGGTGTCGACCACCTTTGGACTAAGCTTCTTATTGCATTAGAGAGCACTCGACCCGCCGGTTATCGAGCGGGCTAAGTGTGCCCGGCGACCCTGCCGGGTGAGAACGGATTCCCTGAAGCAAGTGCTTGTTTATAGACCCATCTGAGGGGAGACCCTGCATGAATTACAATTGGGACTGGAGCGTGTTCTTCAAGTCCACCGGCGTAGGCAGCGAGACATATCTCGACTGGTTTATTTCCGGCCTGGGCTGGACCATCGCTATCGCTGTTGTCGCCTGGATTGTCGCGCTGATCCTGGGTTCGCTGCTGGGCGTGATGCGCACCCTGCCGAACCGCTTTATCGCGGGCATTGCCACGGTATACGTAGAAATCTTCCGTAACGTTCCGCTGCTGGTGCAGCTGTTTATCTGGTACTTCCTGGTGCCCGATCTGCTGCCACCCAACCTGCAGGAATGGTACAAGCAGGACCTCAACCCGACCACTTCGGCTTATCTGAGCGTTGTCGTGTGTCTGGGCCTGTTTACCGCCGCACGTGTTTGCGAACAGGTACGTACCGGTATCGAAGCCCTGCCACGGGGCCAGGAAGCAGCGGCCCGCGCCATGGGTTTCAGCATGGCGCAGATCTACTGGAACGTGCTGCTGCCACAGGCCTACCGGATCATCATTCCACCGCTCACCTCCGAATTCCTCAACGTGTTCAAGAACTCGTCCGTGGCCTCGCTGATCGGTTTGATGGAACTGCTGGCACAAACCAAACAGACGGCCGAGTTTTCCGCCAACCTGTTTGAAGCCTTCACCCTGGCCACGTTGATCTACTTCACCCTGAACATGAGCCTGATGCTGTTGATGCGCCTGATCGAGAAAAAAGTAGCCGTACCCGGTCTCATGTCTCTGGGGGGCAAATAATGGACTTCTTCGATTTCAGCGGGATTGTCCCCGCCCTGCCGGGCCTGTGGAACGGCATGATCATGACCCTCAAGCTGATGGTCATGGGCGTTGTCGGTGGTGTGGCCCTGGGCACCGTGCTGGCCCTGATGCGTTTATCGTCAAGCAAGTGGATGGCCAACCTGGCCGGCGCTTACGTGAACTATTTCCGTTCCATCCCGCTGCTGCTGGTCATTACCTGGTTCTACCTGGCCGTGCCGTTCGTGCTGCGCTGGATCACCGGCAAGGACACCCCGATCGGGGCGTTCGAGTCGTGCCTGGTAGCCTTCGTCATGTTCGAAGCAGCCTACTTCTGCGAAATCGTGCGAGCAGGCGTGCAGGCCATCCCCAAGGGGCAAATGGGTGCAGCCAAGGCCCTGGGCATGAGCTACGGCCAGGCCATGCGCCTGATCATCCTGCCCCAGGCCTTTCGTAAAATGACCCCGCTGCTGCTGCAACAGAGCATTATCCTGTTCCAGGACACCTCTCTGGTCTACACGGTTGGCCTGGTGGATTTCCTCAATGCCTCGCGTTCCAGTGGCGACATCATCGGCCGCTCCAATGAGTTCCTGATCTTCGCCGGTCTGGTGTATTTCATCATCAGCTTTTCCGCCTCGCTGCTGGTCAAGCGTCTGCAAAAAAGGTTTGCCGTATGATCTCGATCAAGAACATCAACAAGTGGTACGGGGACTTCCAGGTACTGACCGATTGCAGTACTGAAGTCAAAAAAGGCGAAGTGGTCGTTGTCTGTGGCCCGTCGGGCTCGGGCAAGTCGACCCTGATCAAGTGCGTCAACGCCCTTGAACCGTTCCAGAAAGGCGACATCGTGGTTGACGGCACCTCCATTGCCGACCCGAAGACCAACCTGCCGAAGCTGCGTTCGCGGGTTGGCATGGTGTTCCAGCACTTCGAACTGTTCCCGCACATGACCATCACCGAAAACCTGACCATTGCCCAGGTCAAGGTATTGGGCCGCAGCAAGGCTGAAGCCACCAAAAAAGGCCTTGAGCTTCTGGAACGCGTAGGCCTGTCGGCCCATGCCCACAAGCACCCCGGCCAGCTTTCCGGCGGGCAACAACAACGTGTGGCGATTGCCCGCGCCCTGGCCATGGACCCGATCGTCATGCTGTTTGATGAACCGACCTCGGCCCTTGACCCGGAAATGGTCAACGAAGTGCTCGACGTCATGGTGCAGTTGGCCAACGAAGGCATGACCATGATGTGCGTGACCCACGAAATGGGTTTTGCCCGCAAGGTCGCCAATCGGGTGATCTTTATGGATCAGGGCAAAATCGTCGAAGACTGTGAGAAAGAAGAGTTTTTCGGTGATGTATCGGCCCGCTCCGAGCGTGCCCAGCACTTCCTCGCCAAGATCCTGCAGCACTAAACACCCGTTCAGCTCCCACCGGCTTGGGTGGGAGCGGGCTTGCTCGCGATGGCAGCGATCCTGGTTAACTGATGAACCGCGCCGCTCCCATCGCGAGCAAGCCCGCTCCCACAGTGGATCTACGTGAACGGTCAACCACTGCACAGTGGTTGACCCAAGGCATCTGTGATGAAATGCGACCCCACTATTTATCGCGGTGCTCCGCCCTCACTTGCCGTGAAACCTCGCCTGCTCCGTCATTTCCTGCTGCCTCTGCTGATCATCCTGTTGACGATCGGCCTGGGCTACGCGGGCTATCGCATCAGTGAACACTTCGGTATTCGTACCCTGAGCGAAACCGGCGAACGCCAACTGGAACTGCATGCCCGTACCGTTGAAAGTGAGCTGGGCAAATACACTTACCTGCCCAGCCTGCTGGAGCTGGAGTCCAGCGTTTCGCGATTGCTCGCCGATCCCTCCGTGCAGAACCGGGTCACCGTCAACCAATACCTCGAAGGCCTGAACCGCCGCAGCCGCAGCCGGGCCATCTATGTGCTCGACACCACCGGCCGCGTGATGGCTACCAGCAACTGGCGGGATACCGACAGTTATCTGGGCGAGGACCTGTCATTTCGCGCCTATTTTCAGGATGCCGTACGCGGCCAGCCCGGACGCTTCTACGGCATTGGCAGTACCTCGGGTGAACCCGGCTACTACCTCGCCCACGGCCTGGAAGAGCAGGGCAAGATCATTGGCGTGGCCGTGATCAAAGTCCGCCTCGAAGCCCTTGAGGAGCGCTGGCAACGCGCCCGCCTCGAAGCCTACGTCAGCGACGAGAACGGCATTATCATCCTGTCCAGCGACCCTACCCGGCGGCTCAAGTCCATCCACCCGCTCAGTGCCGACACCAAGGAGCGCCTGGCCCGCAGCCTGCAGTACTACTGGTGGCCGCTCAACGAGCTGGAACCGCTGGAGCGGGAAAACCTCGCCGAAGGCGTAGAAAAAGTCACCTTCGCCAGCAGTAACGATGTGGTGACCGACCACCAGGAAGTCAGCTACCTGGCGCAAACCCGCAGGCTTAACGACACCCCCTGGGACATCACCCTGCTCACGCCATTGCAAGACCTGCGCCGTGAAGCGGCGAACCAGGGAATGCTGGTGGCGGTGGCATTTGCCTTGCTGGCCTTTTTGCTGATTGCCTGGAATGAGCGACGCAAAGTGATAGCCACTCGACTGGCTGCACGGGAAGCCCTGCAAGAGGCCAACAACCAGCTGGAGCGCAAGATCACCGAGCGCACCACCCACCTGCGGGCCAGCAACGAACGGCTCAAAGGCCAGATACGCGAGCGGCGCCAGGCCGAAGACACCCTGCGCCGCGCCCAGGATGAACTGGTACAGGCGGGCAAGCTGGCGGCCATCGGGCAGATGTCCACCAGCATCGCCCATGAACTGAACCAGCCGCTGGCGGCCTTGCGCACGCTGTCGGGCAATACCGTGCGTTTTCTTGAACGCGGTGATCTCAAGGTCGCCGCGGACAACCTCGGCACCATCAACAATCTGGTCGACCGAATGGGCCGCATCACCGCTAACCTGCGCTCCTTCGCCCGCCGCGGTGACGATCATGGCCAGGCCTGCCTGGGCAAGGCCGTTGACGCCGCCCTGCAACTGCTCGCCAGCCGCATGGAAGAATCAGGGGTGCAACTGCATCGAGACTTCACGGAGGTGGCGCTCAAGATTGATCAAACCCGACTTGAGCAAATTCTGGTCAACCTGATCGGCAATGCGCTGGACGCCATGCAAGGTCAGGCGACACAACCGCAACTGTGGCTGACGGGCGAGCCCAACGACGCCAAATACCGTCTGTGCGTGCGCGATAACGGTCCCGGGATCGAGCCAGAAGCACGCAAACATCTCTTTGAACCTTTCTTCACCACCAAACCCGGCGAACAGGGTCTAGGCCTTGGCCTGACCCTGTCGGCCAGCCTGGCCGCTGCTGCCGGCGGTAGCCTCAGTGTCGAGTTCCCGGTCACCGGTGGTGTCGCATTTGTCCTTCTTTTGCCGCTGGTACAACCTGCTAAGGCCGACACGCCATGAATAACGACCTGACGGTCCTGATTGTTGAAGACGATCCCCATGTTCTGCTCGGCTGCCAGCAGGCGCTGGCGCTCGAAGATATTCGCAGCGAAGGCGTCAGCAGTGCCGAACAGGCGCTGGCGCTGGTAGGCGACAACTTCCCGGGTATCGTCATCAGTGATATCCGCCTGCCCGGAATGGATGGTCTTGAACTGCTCAAGCACCTCAAGGCCCGCGACCGCACCCTGCCGGTGGTATTGATTACCGGGCATGGCGATATTTCCATGGCCGTGGGCGCCATGCGTGACGGTGCCTATGACTTTATGGAGAAACCCTTCTCCCCCGAACGCCTGGTTGATGTGGCCCGTCGTGCGCTGGAGCAGCGCAGCCTGGCGCGGGAAGTCTGGTCGCTGCGCCGTCAGCTTGCCGAGCGTGATTCACTTGAAGGACGCATCATCGGCCGCTCGCCGGCCATGCAGCAGTTGCGCGAACTGATAGCCAACGTCGCCGATACTTCAGCCAACGTGCTGATTGAAGGTGAAACCGGTACCGGCAAGGAGCTGGTCGCCCGCTGCCTGCACGACTTCAGCCGCCGCCAGCCCCAGCAATTTGTCGCCCTCAACTGCGGTGGTCTGCCGGAAAACCTGTTTGAAAGCGAAATTTTCGGCCACGAAGCCAACGCCTTTACCGGGGCAGGCAAACGCCGCATCGGCAAAATCGAACACGCCCATGGCGGCACGCTGTTTCTCGACGAAGTGGAAAGCATGCCGCTCAACCTGCAGATCAAACTGCTGCGGGTTTTGCAGGAGCGCACTCTGGAGCGCCTGGGCTCCAACCAGAGCATCGATGTGGACTGCCGGGTTATTGCGGCGACCAAATCCGACCTCGACCAACTGAGCAAGGCCAGCCAGTTTCGCAGCGACCTGTACTACCGCCTGAACGTGGTCACACTTGAGCTGCCACCTTTGCGCGAACGCCGCGAAGACATCCTGCAACTGTTTGAATACTTTCTGCAGCAATCATCATTGCGTTTCGACCGTGCGGCCCCGGAGCTGGATAACCAGACCCTGTCCAGCCTGATGAGTCATGACTGGCCGGGCAATGTGCGGGAACTGCGCAACGTGGCCGAACGTTTTGCCCTGGGCCTTCCGGCGTTCAAAAAGCCGGGGAGCAATGCAGCGCAGGGGCTGGGGTTTTCCGAGGCGGTGGAAGCGTTCGAACGCAACCTGCTCAACGATGCCCTGCAACGCAGCGGCGGCAACCTGACCCAGGCCAGCCAGGAACTGGGCATGGCCAAGACCACCCTCTTTGATAAAGTCAAAAAATACGGGCTCGCGCACTGATGGATCTGATTCTCAAAGCTGCACTGGGCGCTGGAGTGGTGATCATTCTGGCCATGCTGGCCAAAACCAAAAACTACTACATCGCAGGGCTTGTGCCGCTGTTTCCAACCTTTGCCCTGATCGCCCACTACATCGTCGGCAAAGGCCGCTCGGTGGACGACCTGAAAACCACCATTGTGTTCGGCATGTGGTCGATCATTCCTTACTTCGTGTACCTCGCTGCCCTGTACGTGCTGGTCGATCGCATGCGCCTTGAAGCCTCGCTGGCGCTGGCCGCCGTAGCCTGGCTAATGGCCGCGACCGTGCTGGTCAGCGTTTGGGTACGCCTGCACTGAAACGATGGGAGCGGGCTTGCTCGCAATACAAATGACGCGGTTTGCCAGATAAACAGCAGTGACATCCTCGCTGGCAACCCCGACCCCCACAGGCCAAGTCGTTTGGCCCGCCCCTTGCATTTACCCTATAAAGCCCGCCCTGCCTGGATCGGCGGCGATGACATGGGGTAAATCACACTTTGAATATTCTCGATCTTGATCACAGCCTGACCTCACAAGCACCGATTAAGCAACGTCTGACCGACGGTCGTGCCACACGCCTGGACTTGCTGGAACTGGGGCCGCAACTGCGTCTGTGGTCCACCGAACGCAATTACCGGCGCTTCGCTGAACGCCTGCAACAACGGCCGAAACGCTCCACGCAGCGGCCAGAAATCTTTTTTATAGGCTCCGGCGACTATCACCACCTGACCCCGGCCTTGCTCGCGGACTTGCCCGAACCGATCACCCTGATCCACTTCGACAACCATCCTGACTGGGTGCGCTTTGCCCCCCGCCGCCATTGCGGTTCGTGGGTCAACCGCGCCTTGAAGCTGCCGAACATCAAACGCATAGTCACCCTCGGCCCCTGCAGTGATGACCTGCAAAACCCGCAGTTCAAGGGCGCAAATCTCGGGGCCCTGTGCCGTGGCGATTTGCAACTATTCCCCTGGCAGCATGCTCCCACCAAGGTCTGGGGCCGAATCGGCGACGGCACAGGGCACGAGCAGCACGAGAACCTGTTGCACTGGCGCAACCTCGCCGATCAGGACTGGCCGACCTTTCTCGACGAGTTGATCCGCAGTCTGCCTACCGAAGCGATCTGGATAACCGTGGACAAAGACGTACTCGCCAGCGAAGACGCCGCCACCAACTGGGATCAGGGTGGTATGCGCCTGACCCACTTGCTTCACGCCCTTCGTGCCCTGGCCACCAGCAAGCGGGTATTGGGTATTGATGTTTGCGGTGAGTTTGCCAAGGCTGCGCACCGCAATGTGCTCAAACGCTGGGAGGCCCGATCGGACCAGCCAGCACCTGGGCGCTGGAGTGAAAGCGATCTGCTGCGCAACTCAACCACCAATGAAGCGCTGATCCATTTATTCGAGGAGCTGTTCCCATGTCCTTGATCGTAATTGCGCTGGTGGCGTTTTCCATTGTGCTCGATGTTATCGGCCAGCTGTGTTTCAAAATCGGCCTGGACCGCTTGCCGGAACTGGAGGGTGGTTTTCGCCTGAATGCCTTCTGGGGTCAGGTATTTAGTGCACCGATGCTGTGGGCTGGGGTCGGCGCTTACGTGATTGAGTTCTTCGTCTGGCTGGAGGCCCTGTCGAGGGCACCCTTGAGCTTGCTATTCCCGGCCGCTGCGCTGGCGTATTGCGGTGTGGTATTCGCCGGCAAGGTGTTCCTGGGCGAACACGTCAGCCGTCGGCGCTGGATGGGCACCCTGGTTATTACCCTTGGAGTGATGCTGGTCTGCATCACCGCAGCTTGAGGAGTTGAGCAATGGCAAACACTGACGGGTTAAAAGCCCCGGATAACGGCTGGCTGCACGGGCGTTTGGGCACGATTGTGCTGTGGGCCTTGTTGATTGCTCTCGAGAGCGCAGGGCAAATAGCCACCAAAATCGGTGGCGATCAATTGGGACAGATGGACTTCACCCTGCAGTGGCTCCAGGCCGTGCTGCTCAACCCGGGAGTATGGGTGGCCATTGCCTGTTATTTCGGCGCGTTTTTTGTCTGGATGCTGATATTGCGCCGCAGCAGCCTGTCGCTGGCGTTTCCCTTGAGTTCACTGGTATTTGTCGGGGTGCTGATGGGCTCCTGGCTGGGCCTTGGCGAGCAAATCAGCGCACTGCACTGGGCAGGCGTGGCGGTGATTGTCGGCGGGATTGCGCTGCTGGCCGATGGTGAACCGGAACATTGAGTCACTGCCTGCTTTCCCTTAGCCCAACCCTCTCTTTCCGGGAGAGGGTTGGGAGGGCCGCTTCAGAATTTGTAACTTACCGCCGTCTGCACCGCGCCCTGATTCACATTGCCCTGCTCGCGTACGATGCTGCTGTCCGCCGCCGCCCTCAGCAGGCGTGTCCAGCTGGCACTGGTCACCAGCGACCAGTTCGCGGTCAGCGGAAACTCGAAATTCTGGGTCAAGGTAACATTCTGGAGGCCGCCACTGGCCTTGTACGCGGAAATCCCTGACGCCTGCGCCTCGCTGTCACTTACGCCAAAAAAGGTCGACATCTGCCGACCATCAGCAAAGTGCACCGCCAACTGGCTGCTGCCGATAATCCCCTGCCCCAGCGGGTAACCCAACTCGCCCCCGACCTGACCCAGCACCCCGCCTTGACCGCCTGCACCACCCACCGCCTGCCCGAGCTGTGCGTAGACACGCCAGAAGTCAGCCGGGCTGTACTGCACAAAGCCGCCGAACATGGCCATGTCTGAAACATCGCGCAGGCCCCGCAGCGAACCATTGGCATTGCGTCCCGACACATAGTTGAGCACGGGCCCTGCGCTCCAGCCGTCGGCCTTGAAAGCACTCCAGGTCAGGCCGTCATCGGTATTGAGGCTGACATCGCCCCAGTCCACATCAAAATACGGCAATGGCACTGTCTGGTAGCGGCTGGCGCTTGGATCATACGGCTGATAGCCAATCCCCATGCCCACTTCCCCACTGGGGCCGTCTGCGGCATGGGCAGCCGCGCTGACGCCCAACAAAGTGAGCAGCAAAAAAGCACAGACCGGAGTTTTCATCAAGAGGGTTCCATAGAGGTTCTATGCGCGCATCAATCCCTTTTTAGCGCGGCCTGCGCAAGCACTCATGTTGTTTGTAGCAAGCTACAAAAATTGTAGCTTCAAGCCCGACTGCCACCCAAAAACTCGCGCAGAGCCCCAGCCCACGGGGCTTTCAATAGTTGGCACAGTCAATGCTATGTCCTCTGGCAAGCGCAAAAAGCGCGCCTTTTCGACAGGACAATGCAGATGATGCAATGGCATATCGTGTGTGATTTCGACGGGACCATTACCCGTACCGACGTCATCGACAACATTCTTCAACGTTTCGCCGACCCCAGCTGGGAAGCGATCGAAGACCAATGGTTGCAGGGTGACATCGGTTCGCGTGAATGCCTGAGCCGCCAGCTGTCGCTGGTCAAAGCCACGCCTGCCGAGCTGCTGGCCTATTTCGACAGCGTTGAGATTGACCCTGACTTCCCCGACTTCGTCGACCACGTCATCGGTCTTGGCGCCTCCATCGAGGTCGTCAGTGACGGCATCGAACAAGCCATCGCCCGCATTCTGGCCCGTAACTACGTAAGCCTGTTGCCGATCCTGGCCAACCGCCTGCGTCAGGTCGACCAGAACAGTTGGCGCATCGACTTCCCTTATTCCAGCGACGCCTGCCGTGCCGCTTCGGGCAACTGCAAGTGCAAATCCGCCCCCGACGGCAAACGCGTGCTGGTGATTGGCGATGGCCGCTCCGACATGTGCGTGGCCTCTGGCGCCGATTTCGTCTTTGCCAGGGACAGCCTGGCCGAACACTGCGAGCGCAACGGTATCCCGTACGCACGATTTGACTCCTTTGCCGAACTCCCGGCCCTGCTCGCCAAACTGCCGAGCCATGCCGCCAACGCGCCCCACTATTCTCGTGAACAGCAGGAACTCTTCAATCATGTCTGATATTCGAATCGCTACCCCTGAAGACCAGATTCTTCTGGAAAAAGAAGCCAAGTACTGCTCGTACGGCGACACCGTTCACTACATCGAACCACCGCGCATTTTTAGCCGCTGCGAAGGCTCCTACGTGTGGGACACCGAAGACCAGGCCTACCTCGACCTGCAAATGTGGTACTCGGCAGTCAACTTCGGTTATTCCAACCCGCGCCTGAACAACGCCCTCAAGCAACAGATCGACACCCTGCCGCAGATCGCCAGCCAGTATCTGCACAAGGGCAAGATCGAGCTGTCGGAGCGCATTGCAGTCGACGCCAAAAACAAGTTCGGCCTCGACGGTCGTGTGCACTTCAACGTCGGCGGCTCGCAATCCATCGAAGACTCGCTGAAGGTGGTGCGTAACGCCAGCAACGGCAAAAGCCTGATGTTCGCCTTCGAGGGCGGTTACCACGGCCGCACCCTGGGCGCCTCATCGATCACCTCGAGCTACCGCTACCGTCGCCGTTACGGCCACTTTGGCGAACGCGCCAACTTCATCCCGTTCCCGTACCACTTCCGCGGGCCAAAAGGCATGACCAAGGAAGAGTACGGCAGCCACTGCGTGCAACAGTTCGCCCGTCTTTTCGAGACCGAATACAACGGCGTGTGGGACCCGAAAGTCGGCCAGAGCGAATACGCCGCGTTCTACGTCGAGCCGATCCAGGGCACCGGCGGCTATGTGATCCCGCCGATGAACTTCTACAGCGAGCTCAAGCACGTACTGGATCAGCACGGCATTCTCATGGTGGTTGACGAAATCCAGATGGGCTTTTGGCGCACTGGCAAGCTGTGGTCGATCGAACACTTCGACGTCAAACCCGACGTCATCGTGTTCGGCAAGGCACTGACCAACGGCCTCAACCCGCTGGGCGGCATCTGGGCCCGTGAAGAGCTGATCAACCCCAAGGTATTCCCACCGGGCTCGACCCACTCCACCTTCGCCTCCAACCCGCTGGGTACTGCGGTGGGCCTGGAAATGTTCAAGATGACCAGCGAAGTCGACTATGGCGCGATGGTCATGGCCAAGGGCAAGTACTTCCTCGACGGCCTGCAAGATCTGCAAAAACGCTACCCGATCATCGGTGACGTCGACGGCCTGGGCCTGGCCCTGCGCTGCGAAATCTGCGGCCCGGACGGTTTTACCCCGGACAAGGCCACTCTCGACTTCATGGTTGAGGAAGGCATGAAGGGGGATATCGAAATCGACGGCAAACGTCTGGGTCTGATTCTCGACGTGGGCGGCTACTACAAGAACGTTATCACCCTGGCGCCGTCGCTGGAAATCAGCTACGCCGAAATCGACCTGGGCATCGCCCTGCTCGATCGCCTGCTGGCTCGGGCCATGAAACGGTGAACGGGGCAGAGATCGATCTGGGCGAAGGCAACACCGGTTTCGTTCTCGGCACGGGTGAGGTCGGGGTCTTGTTGATCCACGGCCTTACCGGCACCCCGACGGAGTTGCGTCGGGTTGCCCAGGGGCTGGCAAAAGACGGGACGTGCACGGTGTACGTCCCCACCCTGGCCGGGCACTGCGGTGACAACAGCGACCTGCAGGCCACCGGCTGGCTGGACTGGTATGAAGGCGTGCGCAAGACCTTTGCCGGGATCCGCCAGCGCCACCAGCAGGTGTTCGTCGGCGGGCTGTCGATGGGTGCGGTAATGTCGATGTACCTGGCCTCCGAACACCCGGGCCAGGTCGCCGGGCTGTTGATGTACTCCACGACCTTGCGTTATGACGGCTGGAGCATCAACAAGCTGGCCTTTATGACCCCGCTGCTGATGAAGATCCCCTTTGGTGTGCACCTGTGCAGCTTTGAGGAAAAGCCGCCCTACGGTATTAAAAACCAGCGCCTGAGGGCCATTGTCGAGCGCCAGATGAAAGCCGGCGAAAGCAGCAATGCCGGGTTGTTGACGATGGAAGGGATCACCGTGCGTGAACTGCACCGGATGAATGCCGTGGTGAAAAAACGCATGCCTTCGATCACCACCAAAGCCCTGGTGCTGCACTCCATTGAAGACGATATCACCAGCCGATGGAACGCCGATTACGTCGAACGCCATCTGGGCGGGCCGGTGACCAAGGTGCTGCTCGACAACTGCTATCACATGATCACCGTCGACCTGCAATACCGCCGCGTGATCGAACTGAGTGACGCCTTTATCAAGAAAAACAGCCGCACGGCACCGGTCCCTGTCGAGTACCTCAAGCAGGCCTGAGCCCAAGGACGCCCCATGATTACAGCCCAAGCCTTTTCATCCATTCAGGCAATCGACCGTGAAGCCTGGAATGACTGTTTTCCAGATGCCCTGGAGGATTGGGATTACATTATGGCCGTCGAAAAAGCCGGGATTGAAGGCTTTGCATGGCGTTACCTGACGCTGTTCGAAGGTTCCACCCTGATTGCCGCAGCGACTGCGTTCACCACGTGCTATCGCCTCGACACCACGGTCCAGGGCATCGGCAAACGCTTTACCGAAAAACTCAATCGCGCACTCCCGGGGTTGGTGCAGCTAAAGCTTTACGCCATCGGCTCACCGGTGACCGAACAATGCAGTGCGGGAACGGCCAGTCATGTACAGGCGGCGCAGCGCCCTGCCCTGCTCGCCCGGTTGCTGACCCTGGCCCAGACCGATGCGGCCCGCCTGGGTATCGACCTGATTGCCGTCAAGGACGTCCCCAGCCATGACGCTGACTGGGCGCACAGTTGCAAGGCGGCGGACTTTCAGGCCATGCCCGGCTTGCCCAGTGCGACGCTGCCCGTGCCCTTTGGATCAGTGGACGGCTACCTTGGCTCGCTGGGCAAGTCCACCCGCAAAGACATGCGCCGCAAACTGCGTACGCCTGGCCCACGGGTGGAATGGCGCAACGCAATTGACGACGTCTTGCCTGAAATCATGCGCCTGTACGAGGCCAGCCTGGCGCGCAGTGATCTGCAACTGGAGCGCTTACCAGCGACCTATTTCACCGGTATCCTCCAACAACTCGGCGACCGGGCAGTGTGCGTTTTGTACTGGCTCGACGATCAACTGGTGGCGTTCAATCTGGTGTTGATTGACGAACACCGTCTGATCGACAAGTTTTTTGGTCACGACCTTGAGCTCACCCGTGACTACAATCTGTACTTCAGGAGTTGGCTGGTGAATGTCGATTACTGCATACGTCACAATATTGCCCTGTACGAATGCGGTCAGGCCGGCTACGCGAGCAAGATTCGTCTGGGCTGCACCTTTCAAAGCAATACGCTGTTTTTCCGGCATCGCAACTGGCTGATCAATAACGCACTCAAACTGGTCAAACTGTTCATTCGCCCTGACCGCCACGACCCGGCACTGGCGGCTGCGATAAGCGAGTACTAATGCCCACCACGCCCAAAACACCGCGCCAGCCACAACCCTTCAAAGTGTCGCGCTGGACCGTACAGCGCAAACTGGTGCTGGCGTTCTGGCTGGTCAGCGTGATCCCGACCATGATTGCTGCCGAACTGGCAGCGACCACCCTGTCGCAGATTTTCGACAGTAACGTACGGGTCTGGCTGCAGGAGTCGACCAAAATCGTCAAGGACGAGATCAGCGAAATCCTCGCGGACAACGCCCGCGCCGCCAAGCTGCTTCTCCAACACGCCCACCCGCCGTCCTCCAGCAAGGCCATCCGCCATGACCGGCTGACTGCCGATATCGCCGAAGCCATGGGCATAGACGTGGTCGCGCTGATCCGTGACAGCGACCACAAAGTGATTTTCAGTACCGCCAGCGACACCATTGTCGACCAGATCAGCCTGAGCCCCAACGCTGTACTGCAAACTATCAATGTCGGCGGTGTGCCAACCGGCACCGTAGTCTCGACCTTTGCCACCAGCCAGGATGGAGTGAACTATCAGCTGCTGGTGGCTACCTATATGGACAGCAGCTTTCTGACCAGCGTGGCCGACGTGCACTCCCTCGACTTGCGTTTGTACCTGTCCAATACGGCAGGCTTTGCCGAGATATTCTCCAGCCAGCGTTTCGAAGACCGCCAGCTGATGGTGCCCGGCGCCATCGAACAAACCCTGCGGGAAACCCGTCAGCCCAGCGAACAATTCACCAGCCGCTACAGCGGCTTGTACTGGCCCATCCTCAACGACACCGGTGAGCTGCAAGGGGTGATCTACAGTGGCCTGCTGCGCCATAGCAGCCTGGTGGGGCTGGTCAACCAGAGCAACCTGTTCGCGTTGATCTTCCTGGTCGGCTCGGTACTGTCGCTGACCGTCGACTGGCTGGTTTCCGAACGCCTTACCCGGCCGTTGCGCGACCTCTCCGAAGGGGTACGCGCCGTCACTGCCGGGGACTACAACCAACGCGTGGCGGTGTCGGGCAACGACGAACTGGCCGAGCTGAGCAGCACCTTCAACCATATGACCGCACGACTGGGCGAGCTGCATCATCTCGAAGCCCAATTGCGTCGCCGCGACCGCCTGCATGCCCTGGGCGAGGTGGCCATGGGCCTGGCCCACGAAATCCGCAATCCGCTGGGCATTATCAAAACCGCGACCCAACTGTTGCACCGCCGGGCCGATCTGGGTGAAACCGACAAGCGCCATCTGGAGTACGTGGTCAGCGAGGTGACCCGCATCAATGACCTGATCACCGAGTTTCTCGAATTCGCCAAGCCCAGCGCCCCCGTGCGTGCGCCGCAGCTGGCGCGGCCTCTGGTCGAAGACATTCTGGGTTTCTGCAAACCGGAGCTGGAAAGCCACACTATTGATGCCCACATCGACGATCAGGCGCCCGGTGCGACCCTGTACGCCGATGCCGGACAACTCAAACAGGCGTGCCTGAACCTGATCATCAACGCCATCGACGCCATGCCTGAGGGCGGATGCCTGACCGTACGTATTTCCCGCGAAGAGGACTACACAGTAATAGGCATTGCTGATACCGGAGAAGGAATCGCACCCGATATGCTTGAGCGTATTTTCACGCCCTTTGTGACGACCAAAGCCTCAGGCACGGGGCTGGGCCTGGCCAAAGTGTTCTCCATCATGGACAGCCACGACGGACGCATCGAATGCATCAGCGAGAAAGACGTCGGAGCCACCTTCAACCTGTACATTCCGGCCCACGGAGGGGATGAAACATGAGTCATAACGTGCTGGTGGTCGACGATGAGCCCAAACTCTGCGACTTGCTCAGCTCGGCACTGAGCCAGAACCGGATTCAGGTCTTCACTGCCAGCAACGGCCTGCAGGCACTTGAAGTTCTGGAGCAGGAAGATATCGACCTGGTGATCAGCGACTGGCGCATGCCCAGCATGGACGGCCCGCAGTTACTGGCCGAGATCAAACAGCGTTACCCGAACCTGCCAGTGATTGTAATGACTGCCTACAGCACGGTAAAAAACGCCGTACAGTCCATACGTAACGGCGCCTACGATTACATCGCCAAGCCCTTTGATATCGACGAGCTGGATATTACGGTCAGCAAAGCCCTGCAGTTTCGCGACATTTTGCGCGACAACGCGCGCATGCGCGCCGAGCTGGACGAGCACCAGCACATCGACAGCCTGATTGGCGACAGCCCAAGCTTTCGCCGGGTGCTGCAGGCCATCGACTCGGTACGCGAGAGCAACGCCACGATCCTGCTGACTGGCGAAAGCGGTACCGGCAAAGAGATGGTCGCCCGCGCCATCCACAAACACGGCAGCCGCGCCGACAAACCCTTTGTCGCGGTCAACTGTGCGGCGATTCCTGAGGGGCTGCTTGAAAGCGAGATGTTCGGCCACCGCAAAGGCGCGTTTACCGGCGCCGTAGCAGACAGGGTCGGGCGCTTTATGCAGGCCGACAAGGGCACCCTGTTTCTCGATGAAGTGGGCGATATGCCCCTGGCCTTGCAGGCAAAAATCCTGCGGGCGCTGCAAGAACGGGTGATCGAGCCCGTGGGGGATCCGCGAGAGCGCAAGGTGGATGTGCGGGTCATCGCCGCGACCAACAAAAACCTGCTGCAAGCCGTAGCCGACAAGGAGTTTCGCGAAGACTTGTATTACCGCCTGAACGTCTTCCCGATTCCGCTGCCCGCGTTGCGCGAACGCGTTGAAGACATCGCCTCGCTGGCGCGGCACTTTGCCCATAACCTGGGTGCTACCGCAGGCAAACGCATCACCGGTTTCAGCCCCAGCGCCTTGCAGGCGATGGCCCAGTACAGTTGGCCGGGCAATATTCGCGAACTGCAAAACTGCGTGGAGCGCGCCACCATTGTGGCCAATAGCAGCACTATCCAGGACAGTGACCTGCCGCCCTACCTGTTCAGTGCCCAACCCGGCCAGAGCAGTGCCTTGCTTGCCCCCGGACCGAGCGTGCCCCCCGACCTGGAAGCCGCGTTGGCCGAAGTCGAAAAAGCCTACATTCTAAGTGCCCTGCAACAGGCCAATGGCGTACAGGCTGCGGCGGCGCAGTTAATCGGCATATCCGAGCGCAGTTTCTGGTACCGCCTGAAAAAGCTGGATATTCATGTCGATAAAATTGTCAGGTAACACCTCAAAGCCCCTCACCCGGAGGGAGAGGGGCTATTGATCTCAAGCGGCTTGCAAGCGTAGTTGCCGTGCTGCCGCGACCATGTTGATCAGTGCCGCTTCAGTCTCGGCCCAGGCCCGGGTTTTAAGGCCGCAGTCGGGGTTGACCCATAGCCGCTCAGCGGGAATACGCTGCGCTGCCTTGCTCAGTAACTTGATCATCTCAGCCGTTTCCGGCACCCGTGGCGAGTGGATGTCATACACACCCGGGCCGATGTCGTTCGGATAGTCGAACGCTTCAAATGCATCAAGCAGTTCCATGTCCGAGCGCGAGGTTTCGATGGTGATCACGTCCGCGTCCATCGCGGCAATCGACTTGATCACATCATTGAACTCGCTGTAGCACATATGGGTGTGGATCTGGGTTTCATCCCCCACACCCGAGGCACACAGACGGAAGGCTTCCACCGCCCAGTCCAGGTATTCCTGCCACTGTGCACGGCGCAACGGCAAACCTTCACGGAACGCGGCTTCGTCGATCTGCACGATTTTGATCCCTGCCTGTTCCAGATCCACCACTTCATCGCGGATCGCCAGAGCCAGTTGTTGCGCCTGTACTTTGCGCGATACGTCTTCGCGGGGGAAGGACCACATCAGCATGGTCACCGGGCCTGTCAGCATGCCTTTCATCACCTTGTCGGTCAGGCCCTGAGCGTATTTGATCCACTCAACGGTCATGGCCTGCGGGCGGCTCAGGTCGCCGAAGATGATGGCCGGTTTTACGCAACGTGAACCGTAGCTCTGTACCCAGCCGTATTGGGTGAACACATAGCCGTCCAGTTGCTCGGCGAAATACTCGACCATGTCATTGCGCTCGGCCTCGCCGTGTACCAGTACGTCCAGACCCAAACGTTCCTGGACCAGTACAGCGTTGCGGATTTCGCTGTGCATCGCGTCGGTGTATTCGCTGGTCGACAACTTGCCTTGTTTGTAAGACTGACGCGCCAGACGAATCGAAGCAGTCTGCGGGAACGAGCCGATGGTGGTGGTCGGGAATGCCGGCAGATTCAAGCGGGCACGCTGCACTTCGATCCGTGCAGCAAAGGGTGACTGGCGCTGGCTGTCGGCGTCGGTGATCGCTGCAATACGGGCTTGTACGGCGGCCTTGTGAATACGTGGCGAGCTGGCCCGGCTTTGTTGTACGGCGCGACTTTGGGCCAGGGCTTCTTGTACCTTGGGGTCTTGCGGGATATTCAGCGCATCACGCAGCACTGCAATTTCAGCGCACTTTTGCTTGGCGAAGGCTAACCAGCTTTTCAGCTCGGCATCCAGTTTGGTTTCGCGGTCCAGATCCACGGGGCTGTGCAACAGCGAGCAGGAACCGGCTACCCACAGGTTATCGCCAAAACGCTCTTCGGCTTCCTGCAGTTGCGCCAGGGCGTTTTCCAGATCGCAGCGCCACACGTTGCGGCCATTGACCAGGCCCAGGGACAACACTTTGTAAGTCGGCAGGCGGTCCAGAATGGCATGCAACTGGTCGGGAGCACGCACCAGATCCACGTGCAGGCCATCCACCGGCAGGCCAACCGCCAGGCCGAGATTGTCTTCCAGGCCGCTGAAGTAGGTGGCAACCAGCTTCTTGAGTGGCGAGTATTGAAGAATGTGATACGCGCGTTCAAAGGCGTTTTTCCATTCCTGTGGCAGGTCGAGCGACAGGATCGGCTCGTCGATCTGTACCCATTCCACGCCCTGCTCAGCCAGGCGGGACAGGATTTGAGCGTAAACCGGCAGCAGGTTTTCCAGCAGGTCGAGCTTGTTGAATTCGTTGCCTTTGGCCTTGCCCAGCCACAAGTAGGTCAACGGGCCAATGATCACGGGTTTGACCTTGTGGCCCAGCGCCTGTGCTTCTGCCGTTTCTTCAAACAGCTCGTTCCAGCTCAGATCAAAGCGCTGGTCCTGACTGAATTCCGGTACCAGATAGTGGTAGTTGGTATCGAACCATTTGGTCAGTTCCTGGGCATACTGGCCTTTGCCGTGCTCAGCACCGCAGCAGCTCTGACTGGCACCGCGAGCCATGCCAAACAGGGTATCCAGGGTTGGCTGGCGCTGCTCGTCCAGGGTGCTGGAAAAACGCGGGGGGATCACGCCGAACGTCAATGAGTGGGTCAGCACCTGGTCGTACCAGGCAAAGTCACCGACCGGCAACAAATCGATGCCTGCGTCTTTTTGCAACTGCCAGTGGGTGGCACGCAATTGGCGGCCAACGTCTTTCAGCGCGGCCTGGTCAATATCACCCTTCCAATAGGCTTCGAGTGCTTTTTTCAGCTCGCGGTCTGCGCCGATGCGGGGGAAACCAAGATTGTGTGCCAGGGCCATAACAACATTCCTTCGTGTAAGTAATGGCACTATTATCGACACCCGCTACAACATGAGACAAACTCAACGTTTTCGTGTTGATCATCAAAGTTACTCATGGAGCCACTGTGCTGGAAATTCGTCACCTCAAAACC
This sequence comes from Pseudomonas sp. FSL R10-1339, assembly GCF_009600545.1. Classification (NCBI taxonomy): domain Bacteria; kingdom Pseudomonadati; phylum Pseudomonadota; class Gammaproteobacteria; order Pseudomonadales; family Pseudomonadaceae; genus Pseudomonas; species Pseudomonas sp. FSL R10-1339. The sequence goes on from NZ_WIVQ01000011.1 coordinate 52,880, forward strand.
CTGCACGCGTTGCGCGAGTCAGACAGTCTGGTCGAAGCAGCCGAACGCCTGCACCTGACCCAGTCCGCTTTATCCCACCAGTTCAAAGAGCTTGAAGAGCGCATGGGCATGCCCCTCTTTGTGCGCAAAACCAAACCGGTTCGCTTCACCAGCGGCGGCTTGCGCCTGCTGCAACTGGCCGATGCCATGCTGCCCCTGCTGCGCGGTGCCGAACGCGATATCGCACGTCTGGTTGGCGGAACGGCCGGTCGTCTGCATATGGCGATTGAATGCCACAGCTGCTTCCAGTGGTTGATGCCGACCATTGACCAGTTCCGCGATGCCTGGCCCGAGGTCGAGCTGGATCTGGCATCCGGTTTTGCCTTCGCACCCTTGCCGGCACTGGCCCGGGGCGATCTGGATCTGGTGGTCACGTCCGACCCGCAGGAAATCGCCGGGCTGACCTATGTGCCGCTATTTACCTATGAAGCCATGCTAGCAGTGGCCAATCAGCATCCATTGGCCAGCAAGCCATTTATCGTGCCTGAGGATTTGAGCAGCGAAATTCTGATCACTTACCCGGTGGAGCGCGATCGCCTCGACATCTTTACCCGCTTCCTGGAGCCGGCCGATGTAGAACCTGCGCAGGTTCGCACCTCGGAGCTGACAGTGATGATGATGCAGCTGGTAGCCAGCGGCCGGGGAGTCTGCGGGATGCCGCACTGGGCGCTGCATGAATACAGCTCACGGGGTTATGTGAAGGCCAAACGCCTGGGCGAGAAAGGCCTGTTTGCGACACTCTACGCCGCGATTCGCGCCGACATGCTGGATGCACCTTATATGCGCGACTTTTTGCTGACAGCCAAGGACACGTCATTTTCGACGCTGGATGGCGTGAGTGCGGTTCGCTGACAACGGCAAGGCAGTGTGGGAGCGGGCTTGCCCGCTCCCACCCAGAGCCCGGTCAGTTCTCTTCTATATTGACCAACCGGCGCATATGCACCCGGTCGTAATAGGCCTCCCCCACCCGAATTGCGCAGTCTTCCAGCCCCGACTGTGCAAAACCGCAGCGCTGGTACAACGCCAGTGCAGCATCGCTGTTAGCGCTGACCGTCAGTTCGATCACCTTGGTTTCGGGCTCTTGCTCAGCCAGTGAAACCACCGCCTGCACCAGATGCTCCCCCAGCCCTTGCCCACGAAAAGCCTGCGACACATACAAACCAAACAACGTGGTCTTGTGCCGGGCATCTTCCCAGGGTTCGAATGCCAGGCCGACAATGCCCACCAGTCGGGAATCGACAAATGCACCGAACAGGGCGCTCAGTTCATCGTCCAGTTTTGCTTCCCACCAGCTCAGCGGTAACTTCTCACGTTGGGTTATGGAGGATACAAAAGCCTCGGGGTGCTGCGCATAAGCCTCAAGCATCAGTTTGCGATAAGCCTTGGCGTTTGCGGGTTCAAGCAGTTCTATAGCCATTACGGGTCCAGGTCATACGGTTTTACGTTGTTCCAGCATCAGCCTCACCGCCAGTGCGGCCAGCACACCGCCCATCACATAGCGCTGCACGGCCAGCCATAGCGGGTTGCGTACAAACCACACGGCAATACCGCTGGCAAACAGCGCGATCAGCAGGTTAACCGTGAAGCTGACGCTGATTTGAGTCAGGCCCAATACAATACTCTGAGTGAACATCGAATCGTGTTCCGGGTTGATGAATTGCGGGAAAACCGACAAATAGAACACCGCCACCTTGGGGTTGAGTACGCTGGTCATAAAGCCCATCGTCAGTAGCTTCGGCATGGCATCCGGCGCCAGGTCCCGGGCTTCGAACGGTGAGCTGGCACCCGGGCGTACAGCTTGCCAGGCCATCCACAGCAGATACAGGGCGCCCGCCCACTTGAGTGCCTCATAGGCCATCGGTACAGCCATAAATACCGCCGTCAAACCCGCAGCGGCGGCAAACATGTGCACGAAAAAACCCGCCACCACCCCGAGCAACGATGTGACGCCTGCCTTGCGCCCTTGGCAGATGGAGCGCGAGACCAGGTAGATCATGTTCGGCCCTGGCGTCAGCACCAACAGCAGGCAGGCCGCAGCAAAAATCAGCAATTCATGGGCTGGAATCATCAGGCCGTCCGGGACTGCAAGGCATTGCGATAAAACGGCAGGACCAGATCCCGGGTCAACGGCGCCAGTACCAGGCCGCCATCGCCCTCGGGGTCGATCCACTGCACTTCTTCAATTTCTGCCGCTGCCACCACGGGCTGACTGATATGCACCAGGAACAGCTCGGCCTGTACCTCAAAACCCGGTTCGTTGACCGCAGGGGCAGCGAAATGGCCCAGCCAGGTCGCGCTGGCCGGGTCGATCACCAAAGCCAGCTCCTCTTCCAGCTCACGGGCCAGGGCGTCGACCGGCTGCTCACCGGCATCGATCTTGCCGCCGGGTTGCATAAAGGCCTGGGTGCCGCGCTTGCGCACCAGCAGGGTCCGCCCATCGAGGCCAATCACTACGGCAGCGGCAATACGAATGATTCTGGAGGTTGCGGGTTCAAATGAGGTCACGGAATTCGGCCAACAAAACAGTAAGGTCAAGAAGGATTGCACGACCCAACGCCCCTGAAAATACACAGATGTCACTTTTACCCGAGCCTTCTGTATGAAGTGCCCGACTTTGGTCGGGATGCTGCCACAGATGAAATCCCGTTCAATGAATAATCTGACAGGGAGTTGGCATTTGCTTGATAGATGACCAACACTCCCCCCAGCAAACCTCCGACTCAAAGAGAGGGTTCTATTGTCCTTTTTCTGTTCTTGACCACGCCAGGCATCACCGCCCGGCGGAACAGACCAGCCTGAAACAGGAAACCGTATGAGCCTGTCACTGTTAAGCCGTTATGCGTTTTTTGCATTCTGCGTCATCTTCACCCTCGCCAGCCTGCCCTTTATGCACCATGAGTGGCTGTGGCCCTTCACGGCCGTGTCACTGGCCTTGAGCCTGCTGGGGATTTTCGATTTGCTGCAAAGCCCCCACGCCGTGCGTCGCAACTACCCGATCCTGGGCAATATTCGCTATCTGGTGGAAGCCATCCGCCCAGAGATTCGCCAATACCTGCTGGAATCTGACAGCGATGCGCTGCCCTTCTCACGGGCGCAACGTTCGCTGGTGTACTCACGAGCCAAGAATGAGAGTGCCGACAAGCCTTTCGGCACTCTGGTTGACGTTTACCAGCCCGGTTTTGAATTTATCGGTCACTCCATGCGCCCGGCCCCGTTGACCGACCCCAGCAGCTTTCGCATCGTGGTGGGCGGCCCGCAATGCAGCCAGCCGTACTCGGCGTCGATCTTCAATATTTCAGCCATGAGCTTTGGCTCACTGAGCGCCAACGCCATCCGCGCCCTCAATCAGGGTGCCAAGCTCGGTAACTTTGCCCACGACACGGGTGAAGGCAGTATCAGCTCCTATCACCGTGAGCATGGTGGTGACCTGACGTGGGAACTGGGCAGTGGCTACTTCGGTTGCCGCACTTCGGACGGGCGTTTCGACCCTGAGCGTTTTGCCGCCCAGGCTCGCACGCCACAAGTGCGGATGATTGAAATCAAAATGAGCCAGGGCGCCAAACCAGGCCATGGCGGTATCCTGCCCAAGCATAAAGTGACCGCGGAAATCGCCGAAACCCGCGGTGTGCCCATGGGTGAAGACTGCATCTCGCCTTCGCGCCACAGCGCCTTTTCAACGCCTATCGAGCTGATGCAATTTATCGCGCAGTTGCGTGAGCTGTCCGGCGGCAAGCCCGTGGGCTTCAAGTTTTGCCTGGGTCATCCGTGGGAGTTTATGGGCATTGCCAAGGCCATGCTGGAAACCGGCATCCTGCCGGACTTTATCGTGATTGATGGTAAGGAAGGCGGCACCGGCGCGGCGCCCGTAGAGTTCACCGACCACATTGGCGCACCGCTGCGCGAAGGCTTGTTGTTCGTCCACAACACCCTGGTGGGCCTGAACCTGCGTGACAAGATCAAGCTCGGCGCCAGCGGCAAGATTGTCAGCGCCTTCGATATAGCCAGCGTGCTGGCCATCGGTGCCGACTGGGCCAACTCGGCTCGGGGCTTTATGTTCGCCATCGGCTGCATCCAGTCGCAATCGTGCCATACCAACAAGTGTCCCACCGGCGTAGCCACCCAGGACACCTTGCGCCAGCGCGCGCTTGTAGTGCCGGACAAGGCCCAGCGGGTTGTGCAGTTCCACCGGAACACCCTCAAGGCCCTGGCCGAAATGCTCGCCGCAGCAGGCCTGGAACACCCGGCACAGCTCAAGGCCAAGCATCTGGTACGACGCATGTCCGCCACCGAAATCAAACTGTTCTCACAGTTGCATGTGTTCCTCAAGCCCGGCGAACTGCTCACCGGCGAGGTCAATGGCGAGTTCTATTCGCGCATGTGGCAAATGGCCCGTTCGGACAGCTTTGAGGCCAACGAAATAGCGGCGGCCTGACGGCCCACCAGCAGGCCGCGCTGAAATAAGGCGCTGGCGGGTGTGTTCGAGCAGTAGCTAGAGACATTCAGTAATATCCAACCTTTGCATTTAACCCGTAATACCATCACCCTGCGCGCCGCCGATACGCGGCGCGCAACCTCCGCTGCGCCCGTCGGTCCTAACTAAACCCTTTGTTTGAGTACTCGCCGTGACGCTGAACGGACGCGACCACCGCATCGATTTTTTTCGCGGGCTGGCGCTGATTTTTATTTTTTGGGACCACATCCCGCACAACCCGCTGGCCGAATTTACGGTGCGCAATTTCGGCTTCAGCGATGCTGCGGAGATTTTTGTATTTCTGGCCGGTTATGCCGCCGTGCTGGCCTACGGCAAAATCGCTCAACGTGACGGTTTGTTGGTCGCCAGCGTGAAGATCCTGCGCCGCGCCTGGGTGCTGTATGTGGTGCATATCTTCCTGCTGGCGGTGCTGATGGGCATCGTGTTTTTTGCCAACAACCATGTCGAAACCCGTGACCTGGTGCAGGAAATGGGCCTGCAGTACTTCCTGAGCAATCCGCAACAGGCCCTCACCGACGAACTGCTGCTGCGCTTCAAACCCAACCTGATGGACCCGCTGCCGCTGTATATCGTGCTGTTGCTGGGTTTGCCGCTGGTGCTGCCGATGCTGCTGCGCAAGGCAGGCTATGTGGTTGCCGCGTCCCTGGCCCTGTACTTGCTGGCGCCGGTGTGGAACCTCGCGGCTCAGGAAGGCGGCGTGTGGTTTTTCAACCCTATGGCCTGGCAGTTTCTGTTTATTCTGGGCGGTGCAGCGGCGATCCACGGGCAGCAACCCAAGGCTGCGCAAAACCGTCCCCTGTCGCGTCAACCGGTGTTTTTGGGAGCAGTACTCTATCTGCTGGTGACCGGCCTGCTGGCACTGTCATGGCGATGGCCGCAGTTTCACGATGCGCTCATGCCGCTCTGGCTGGGCGAGTACCTGTACCCGATCAGCAAGACCAACCTTTCACCGGTACGCCTGCTGCATTTTCTGGCCCTGGCTTATGTGGCGGCCAAAGTGGTGCCCCACGGCAACTGGCTGAATAACCGGTTGGCCCGCCAGGCATGCCGCATGGGCCGCTATTCGCTGGAAGTGTTCTGTCTGGGAGTGATCCTGGCGCCGTTGGCTGACATGCTCAATGCGCTGGGCGGTGACGGGTTTGTCGTAAAGGTATTCAGCGCCCTGATGGGCGTGGGGATCATGGCCGTGCTGGCGGCCTGGCTGGACTGGAACAAGCGTCTGAACCGCAAGTAGCGAAAGCTGTTGTGGGAGCGGGCTTGCTCGCGATGGAAACGCCGCGGTTGGTCTGACCAACCGAGGTGCTTTTATCGCGAGCAAGCCGGCTCCCACATTGTCAGTGAGTCTGCGTGCGCTGCGTAGGCTGCAGCTTGAACACATAGAACAGCACGGTCAGCAGGATCAGGAAGGCTGGGCCTACAAACAGTGCGATTCGGGTTTCTTCGAAGTAGGCCATCAACCCGACCACCATAAACAAGAACCCCAATGCCGCGTAAGAGCTGTACGGGTACAACCACATACGGTACTTCAGGGCTGCCGCTTCCTGCGGGCTCAGACTCTTGCGAAAGCGCAGTTGCGCCAGCAGGATCATCAACCAGGTCCAGATTGCGCCAAAGGTGGCAATGGCCGTCACCCAGACAAACACCTTCTCCGGCGCCATATAGTTGAGCACAACCCCCAGCAGCAGCACGGCAATCGACAGCAGCAACGCCTGACGCGGCACACCGTTTTTCGCAGTGGTGGCGAAGTTGGCCGGGGCCTGGCCGTTTTGCGCCAGGCTGTAGAGCATGCGACCGGTGCTGAAAATGCCGCCGTTGCACGACGACAATGCCGCAGTAATCACCACAAAGTTGATAATGCCTGCTGCCGTCTTGATGCCCAGACGTTCAAAGGTCATTACAAACGGGCTGCCCGAGGTGCCGATTTCGTTCCATGGGTAGATGGACAGAATCACGAACAGTGCGCCGACGTAGAACAGCAGAATGCGCCAGAACACCGAGCCAATCGCACTCGGAATGGTCTTTTGCGGGTTCTTGGCTTCGCCGGCAGTCAGGCCGATCATCTCGACGCCCAGGTAGGCGAACATCACCATCTGCAAGGACATCAATACGCCCTGGATCCCGTTGGGCAAAAAACCACCGTGAGCCCAGAGGTTGGAAATACCCAGAGCGACTCCGTTATTGCCGAAGCCGAACGCGATAATGCCGATACCGCCGAAGACCATCGCAATGATGGTGACGATCTTGATCAGGGCAAACCAGAACTCGAACTCGCCAAACGCCTTGACCGCGATCAGGTTGATCGAGCCCATGCTGATCAGCGCCGCCAGGGCCCAGATCCAGCGCGGTACATCGGGGAACCAGATGCCCATGTACACCGCCACGGCGGTGATTTCCGCGACACAGGTCACCAGCCACAGGAACCAGTAGTTCCAGCCGGTCAGAAACCCGGCCAACGGGCCGAGGTAGTCCTGCGCGTAGCGGCTGAACGAACCGGCTACCGGGTTGTGCACGGCCATTTCGCCCAGTGCACGCATGATCACCAAAATGGCCAGGCCGCCGATGATGTAGGACAGCATGATGGCCGGGCCGGCCATTTCGATTGCTTTGGCCGAGCCCAGGAACAGGCCTACGCCGATACAGGCACCAAGCGCCATCAGGCGAATGTGGCGCTCGCCCAGTTCGCGTTTGAGTGGACCGCCCTGCACGCTATCTGCGTGGGGCTGGTGGTTGCCGACTGGCATAAAAGTACAACCTCGTATTGTTATTGGGTATCCATCAACAGAGCGTTCGAAAAGACGGGCGGGTTAGCTGTCTTGCCCCCTTGACCGGCCTGGACCTTGTAGGTCGGTAGGTCAAAAGAGAAATGCCCTGTTGAGATCGGCGGCGAGTATTGCACAGCGTTGGTGCACAGTCATGCCCCTACCTAGGACCTATTTACCTGCCGCAAAGGCTCTATTCCTGCACTTACATGGGTAAGCCACGTTGTGGATGCATCCCGACCCTGGATTTATGAGAGCCATTCAGCAGACCGTGCCTATAGAAACACCAGATAAGCCTCACAAATTTTTCACCTGAATCTGCCAGCGTCTACGCTTCTATCAAGCGCAACCAATATGCGTACCTGGATCTGTCGACTATGGGCGTACTGTGGAACTCCAACTCCAGCAAGACGAGGGTGTCATCAGCTGTAACGGACGATGCCGCACCTGCGCCACAACCTCCTGAGCCCAGGCGTTATGGATGGTTTGTGCTCGGGCTTGGGGTGCTGGCCGTCCTGGTTGTGCTGTGGTTTGTGATGGCTCAGGAGGTGCGCAGTTCCAAGTTGCAAGCCCGCGAGTTCAGCCGTTTTGCTGCGTCGCTCAGCTATTCGATGCACGAAGGGCCCAGCAACGCGATGCTTTACCCCGGCGCAGGCCCTTTCGATAAACGCTTGGGTTACAGCGCACTGGGCGACTTTCTGGCACGCCTTCAAAAACGTGATTACGTCATTACTCAACAAAGCCGCTTTTCACCAGCGCTCTTGAGCTATAGCGAGAAAGGGTTTTTCGTACCCTATTCAGAAAAAATTCAGACCGGACTCTCGATCACCGACTGCGCTGGCAGTTCGCTTTATCAGTACAAGTACCCGCAACAGTTGTATCCCAGCTTTGCAAGCATCCCCCCGCTGGTGGTTCACAGTTTGCTGTTTATCGAAAACCGCAACCTGCTCAACCCTGATGAACCCCAGGCCAACCCTGCCGTGGACTGGCCGCGCTTTGCCATGGCGGCCTACTCCCAGGCTGCAAAACTGCTGCACTTGCCGGGGCAATCTGCGGGCGGCAGTACCCTGGCCACCCAACTGGAAAAGTATCGGCACTCTCCCGATGGGCTGACGCTCTCAGGCGGCGAAAAATTGCGCCAGATGGTTTCTGCCAGCGTGCGTGCCTATCAGAACGGCCCGCAAACCCTGCCAGCCCGGCAAAAGGTGGTGCGTGATTACCTCAACAGCGTGCCACTGTCGGCGGTGCCTGGCCACGGCGAGGTTCACGGCATGGCCGAAGGGTTGCGGGTGTGGTACGGCGCCGACTTCAATCAGATCAACCAGCAACTGAGCAGTACCGCCACTGACCCAAAAAGCCTCGCATCAAGAGGCCTGGCCCTGCGTGAAGTGCTGTCGCTGATGATCGCCCAACGTCGGCCCTCACACTACCTGGCCAAGGGCCGTGATGAGCTCGCGCAACTGACCGACAGCCATATCCGCCTGCTGGCGCAGAACAATGTGATCGACCCGGCGCTGACCGCCGCCGCCCTGGCCAGCCGCGTGACTTACCGCGACTGGGCGCAGGCGCCAACCCTGCAACCCAATGAAACCAACAAGGGCATCAGCGTAGCCCGCAGCCGCCTTTCGGTGCTGCTCAAACGCCCGCTGTATGACCTCGACCGCCTGGACCTGTCTGCCACCAGCACCTTGCAGGGCGACTTGCAGGGCCAGGTCAGTGACTACCTGCGCCAGCTGGCAAACCCGGCATTTGCCGGCAAAATCGGCCTGCTCGGCCCCTACCTGCTAACGCCCACCAGTACCGCGCAAGTGCGCTACAGCTTCACCCTGTTTGAACTTACGCCGGACGGCGCCCGCGCCCGGGTACAGACCGACAGCACCGACCAGCCCTTCGATATAAATGAAGGCAGCAAACTGGAACTGGGCTCCACCGCCAAACTGCGGGTGTTGACCACCTATCTGCAGATCATTGCCGAGCTGCATGACCGTTACGGCGGCCAGCCTGGCACGACGCTGAAAAAAATCCCCATCACCCACCAGGATCCGCTGACCCGCTGGGCACTGGCGTACCTGATCGAAAATCCTGGTGCACAACTGACACCCATGCTGGATGCCGCACTCAACCGTCAGTACTCGGCCAACCCCGGCGAAGGCTTTTTTACCGGTGGCGGTATGCATCACTTCCACAACTTTCGCAGCCAGGACAACAACCGCATCGCGACGCTGCGCGATTCGATCCGTGAGTCGATCAACCTCCCCTTTGTGCGCCTGATGCGCGACGTGGTGCGCTACACCAGCTATCAGTCGCCGAGCAATAACGCGGACCTGCTCAGTGACGACAGCAACCCGATGCGCCAGGAATACCTCAGTCGTTTCGCCGACCGCGAAGGCACCACCTTCATGCTTAAGTTCTGGAAAAAATACCGCGGGAAAGACTCAAAGGCCCGCCTTGATACCTTCTTGGACAGCATGCACCCCACCGCCATTCGCATGTCGGCAGTGCATCGTTACCTGTTCCCCCATGCCGATCAGGCTACCTTCAACCGCTTCGTGCGCTCGCATCTGACTAACGACAAGATCACCGACGAGCGTCTGGACAAGTTGTACCAAGGCTATGGCCCCGGCGCTTACAACCTGCCTGACCAAGGCTATATCGCCAAAGTCCATCCGCTGGATCTGTGGTTACTGGGGTATTTGCTCAATAACCCGCAGGCCACCTTCCAGCAAGCTGTCGACGCCAGCGAACATGAGCGTCAGGAAGTTTACAGCTGGCTGTTTAAAAGCAGGCACAAGAGCGCCCGCGACAGCCGCATCCGCACCATGCTGGAGATCGAAGCCTTCCTTGATATCCATCAGCGCTGGCAAAAAGTCGGCTACCCCTTCGACCACCTGGTGCCGTCTCTCGCCACCGCACTGGGCAGTTCGGGGGATCGCCCGGCGGCACTTTCCGAGCTGATGGGCATTATCCTTAACGATGGCGTACGTTTGCCGGTATTACGCATTGATACCCTGCATTTCGCCGCAGATACTCCCTATGAAACCCGCCTGGTCAACGACCCTGACGCAGGCGTAAGGGTCATGCCCAGCGAAGTGGCCACGGCACTGCGCGAAGCCCTGTCGCAAGTGGTGGATGCCGGTACGGCGCGACGGGTATCGGGCAGTTTCAAGCTCGACGACGGCACACCCCTGGCCATGGGCGGCAAGACCGGCACCGGCGACAACCGCATCGAAAGCATGGGTGCTGGCGGACGTATCCTTAGCTCCAAGTCGATCAATCGCACGGCGACCTTCGTGTTTTATATCGGCGAGCATCACTTCGGCACCTTGACTGCGTTTGTTCCCGGACGCTCGGCCGAGGCTTTCAAATTCACCTCGGCACTGCCGGTGCAAGTGCTCAAGGGCATGGCACCGATCCTTACGCCGTATCTGCAACCAGGCACCAACACCTTGTGCCTGGCACCTGCGCCAGTACACACCGCAGCGAAATAGCCAAGCTGTGGGAGCGCTCCCATTGAGAATCATTACCGTTCGTCGACTGGGTTTTTACATTCCTTAAGATATATCTTAAGTTATGTCTAACTTAATGAGAGAGCGAAAAGACAATGAGAGACCATCATCCCCATCACCGCGAACATGGCGCGGGTCAAGACGGTTTCGAGAAACGCCCCGGTCGCGAACGCGGTGGCCGCGGCCCCCGGGTTTTTGCCCCGGGCGATCTGAAATTATTGCTGTTGGCGCTGATCGCCGAGCAGCCCTGCCACGGCTACGACCTGATCCGCCAGATCGAAGGTTTATTCGACGGTGCCTACAGCCCCAGCCCTGGCGTGATCTACCCCACGCTGACCTTCCTTGAAGAGAGCGAGCTGATTCAGGGCGACGCCGAAGGCGGAAAAAAACGCTATACCGTGACCGATGCCGGTCGCCAGTACCTGACCGATCAGGCGGTAGCACTCGATGGCGTGCGGATGCGCATCGACGTCAGCAAGCGCTCACTGCGCGGCCATGATCGCCCGGCCGAGATTCACGAGGCGGTGCACAACCTGCGCCATGCCCTGCAAATGCACCACGGTCGCTGGAGCCCGGCAGAAATCCTGCGGGTACGCGACTTGCTCAACAACACCGCCAAAGCCATCGTCGATGGCCCTGTATCTGCCCAGCCTGCGCAGGAGAACGCTGAATGAATGCTGCCACACCCCAGACCATTCACCGGGTCATGCATGAAATCAAACGTCGTAAACTCGAAGTGCTGCGCGTGGTCGACCTGACCCCGCGCATGCGCCGAATTACCGTGGGAGGCCCACAGCTGACGGGGTTTGTCAGCCTGGGCAGCGATGACCATGTAAAGCTGTTTTTTCCGCAGACCGCCGAAGAACAGGCAGCGCTGGAAACCCTGGAACTGAGCGCCGGGCAAAAAGGTGGAATGCCGCCGATGCGCGACTACACCCCACGCCGTTTTGACTTGAACACCTTTGAGCTGGACATCGATTTTGTCCTGCACGGTGACGGCCCGGCAGCCACTTGGGCCGCCCAGGCCACGCCCGGGCAGTATCTGCATATCGGCGGGCCGCGCGGTTCGATGGTAGTACCGGACATCTTTGACAGCTACCTGCTGATCGGTGACGAAACCGCGCTGCCGGCCATTGCCCGGCGCCTTGAAGAGCTGCCTGCCAACCGCCGTGCCCTGGTGGTGATCGAGGTCGAAAACGCGCTTGAAGAACACCCCCTGCACAGCGCCGCAGCGGTCGAAGTGATCTGGGTACACCGTGATGTACCGGGCGAGGACCTGCTTAAAACCGTCGAAGCATTGAGCATCCCCGAAGGTGCGCTGTACACCTGGGTGGCCACCGAAAGCGCGCTGTCGCGCAAAGTGCGCCGAGTGCTGCTGGACACCCATGGCCTGAACGAAGAATTCGTCAAGGCTGTGGGCTACTGGCGCCTGGATGGCAGTACCGAAGAGTAATTGCTCCTACACCCCGTAGCAGCTGCCGAAGGAACGTGGCTGGGTTCGGCGACGTAGTCGTCGCAATATCAGACACCACGCTGAGCCAGTTAACCCCGGTTCTCAGTGTATACGACTGCTTCGCAGCCGAACGCAGCCTCGTTCCTTCGGCAGCTGCTACAAGTACTTGCGCCCCCTGAGACGATCCACCGCCACCACCCCCAATGCCACCGCCACAAACCCCGCCAGAATTCCGCCAGCATTGATAAACGTCTGCCAATAGCCCAGTTTTTCGACATCGACAAACGGATACGGGTACACACCCAGCAGGTGCCCACGCAACAGGATGTAGGCGAAATACAGCAGCGGATACAGCATCCAGAGTCCGATATGGCTCACGCGCAACAATCCCTTGGGCACGTAAAACCACCAGTACAGCGTAAACAGCACCGGCATCACGTCATGCAATATCTCATTGGCTAGCCATTGCAGACCTTCAGGCTGCCAGAGTTGGCGCAGCAACAGGCTATACGCCGCTCCCACCACGATAATGCTGACAGCAATGCCGCTGCTAACCCACGGTTGCAAGAAAAACGCCCTGCCTTTTGACGGGGGGGTATCGGCTGCACAGGTCAGTACGCTGGCGGCCAGGGTGTTGGTCAAAATGGTGAAAAAACTGAAATAGCTCACCAGCCCACCCACCACACTCGCACCGCTCTGCCAGCGGGCGAACAGTACCAGCTCAAGCTGAATCGCCAGGCCGCTCCAGCCCAGGATCGCCAGCAGCAGGCAGAGCCTGTGCCTGGACAACGCACTCATGTGCCGATCAAAGCTCGCGCTTGGTACGGGCGTATTTCACATAGAGCTTTTCGACCTTTTCCCGCGCCCAAGGGGTTTTGCGCAGGAACGTCAAACTCGACTTGATACTCGGGTCGCTCTTGAAGCAGCGAATATCAATGCGCTCGGCCAGCCCCTGCCACTGGTAATGCGCCACCAGCGCAGTGAGGATCTGTTCCAGCGTCACGCCGTGCAATGGGTTGTTGTTGGGTTCAGTCATGCCGGGCCTTTAAAGCAAAAGAGAGAAAGCCGCGCACCTTAGCCGAGCACCTGCTCAGGGGGAAGTGCATTCGCCAAGCAACCAGTCTAGCCGTGTCCCGGGGCAGAAATGAAAGTTCCGCTTTGACAGATTAAAGTGATGTTATATTGTAACTATACCTGTCCAGTCAAAGAGCGCTCAGCGCCGCTTTCTTTCGTCACCCTGCCAAGGAACTTGTAATGTCCTCCCCTGCACTCCCGCGTCACTTGCGTCGCCTTCGTCTAACGCCGCTCGCCACCGCACTGCTGCTCGCCTCCCCGGCCTACGCCCTCGATCTGCCCCAGCAAGTCATTACCGGGAACCCCTTGGGCAACACCCAGCTGGCCTCACCCACAACGGTACTGGAAGGCGACGACCTGACCCTTAATCAGCAAGGCAGCCTGGGCGAAACCCTCAACAAACAACCCGGCGTGTCTTCGTCCTACTTCGGCCCCGGCGCTAGCCGACCGATCATTCGCGGCCTGGATGGCGACCGTATTCGCATCTTGCGCAACGGCGTCGGCGCTCTGGATGCCTCATCGCTGTCTTATGACCACGCGGTACCGCTGGACCCGGTCAACGTCGAACGAATCGAAATTGTTCGCGGCCCTGCCGCCCTGTTGTACGGCGGCAACGCCATCGGCGGCGTGGTCAACACCTTCGACAACCGTATCCCCACTACCGCCATCGACGGCATTCACGGGGCAGGCGAACTGCGCTACGGCGGTGCCGACACCACCCGCAGCAGCGCGGGCAAGCTGGAAGCCGGTGATGGCACCTTCGCCCTGCATCTGGATGCCAACGCCCGCGAGTTCAACGACCTGAAAATCCCCGGCTATGCCCGCAGCCGTCATGCCCCCGAAAGCGAAGACGGTGACGAGAAAAAAGGCCGTCTGGGTAACAGCAATGGCCGGCAGGACGGCGGTGCCGTGGGCGGTTCCTACACCTGGGAAGATGGTTACGCAGGCTTGTCGTACAGCACTTACGACGCCAACTACGGCTCACCGGCCGAGCAGGACGTACGCATCCGCATGAAGCAGGATCACTACGCCTTTGCCTCCGAAATCCGCAACCTGCAAGGCCCGTTCAGCTCGCTGAAAATAGATGCCGGCTACACCGATTACGAGCACCGCGAAATCGAGGGCGGCGAAGTCGGCACCACGTTCAAGAACAAGGGCTACGAAGCCCGCGTTGAAGCCCGCCATGTACCGATCGGCCCGGTTGAGGGTGTCATTGGCGCACAGGTCAATCGCAACGAATTTTCGGCCCTTGGTGAAGAAGCTTTCGTACCGCAAACCGACACCAACAGCGGCGCCCTGTTTGTGCTTGAAGAACTGCAGGCCACCGAGCGCCTCAAACTGAGCCTCGGCGGGCGCCTTGAGCGCACCGTGGTCGACCCGGACGCCAAGGGCAATGAGCGCTTTGCCGCGGCGGACCGTTCAAGGAGCTTCACGGCGGGCAGCCTGTCTTCAGGCGCCGTGTTCACCCTCACCCCGATCTGGTCGCTGGCGGCCACCCTGGGCTATACCGAACGCGCACCAACGTTCTACGAGCTGTACGCCAATGGCGCCCACGTCGCTACCGGCACCTATGAAGTAGGTAACGCCAATCTGTCGAAGGAAAAAGCCGTATCCAGCGACCTGGCCCTGCGCTTCGACAATGGCACCCACAATGGCAGCATCGGGGTGTTCTACAGCCACTTCTCCAATTACATCGGTCTGCTGGGTACAGGTCGTACACTGAACGACGAAGGCGAGCCAGACGCCGACGGCATTCCGGAATACACCTATTCCGGGGTTAGGGCGCGTTTCACCGGCTTTGAGGCCAAGGATCACTGGAAGCTCGGAGAAAGTGCCTATGGCAAGTTTGCACTGGAACTGTCGGGCGACTACACCCGCGCCACCAACCTCGACACCGGCGAAGCCTTGCCGCGGATTGCCCCGCTGCGCCTGAGCAGCGGCTTGCTGTGGGAAATGGACCGCTGGCAAGCGCGGGTTGACGTCGAACATGCCAGCAATCAGGGCCGTGTGCCGGCCAACGAATCGGGCACTGATGGCTACACCACTCTGGGCGCCAGTGCCGGTTATCACTTCGATGTGGGCAGCAGCCAGTGGCTGGCGTTTGTCAAAGGCGACAACCTGACCAACCAGACCGTGCGTTATGCCAGTTCTATTTTACGTGACATCGCCCCCGCACCGGGGCGCGGTATCGAGGTAGGCCTGCGCACCACGTTCTAAGCTGCACAGCAGTAAATACGCGGCCTCCAATCAAGTCGGGGCGCGACAAAAGAGCCCTGGGACGAACCGTCGCAGCACACTGTTACTGAATCAGAAATGATCCATGTCACTTAAAGTGCTGTTTCTAAACGTTTCGGGGCTTTATCATTTCCGCATAAAGGGCTGAAACGATTCATTCCGCCCTTAACTCTGAAGTGTCAGCCCCGCCCTCAAAGACAGCGCTACCCACTGCCACAGCCATACCTATAAAGACTCGCATCTCGACCTATGTCCACATTCCTGAATATGCGCAAACACAGCGCGCTGCTTCCTGTTGCCGGGCAAAAAGCTCTGGCTTTGATCGGCGGCATTACCGCTCTGGGCCTGGCTACTTGCGTGCAGGCGGCCCCCGCCTTTGACGCTGACTCCAAGTGGATGCTCGGCGATTGGGGTGGTACCCGTAGCGAACTGGAAAAGCAGGGTTACTCCTTTTCCCTCGACTATGTAGGCGAAGTCGGCTCCAACCTGCACGGCGGCTATGACCATGACCGCACGGCGCGCTACAGCGACCAGTTCGGCCTGGGCACGCACCTGGACCTGCAAAAGATCCTGGGCTGGGACGACGCTGAATTTCAGCTGACCATCACCCATCGCAGCGGCAACAACATCAGCAATGACCGCATCAACGATCCACGGGTGGGCGGTTTCACTTCGGCCCAGGAAGTCTGGGGCCGTGGCCAGACCACGCGCCTGACGCAAATGTGGTACCAGCAGAAATTCTTTGACCAGAAGCTCGACATCAAAGTCGGCCGCTTTGGTCAGGGCGAAGATTTCAACTCGTTCCCTTGCGATTTCCAGAACCTGGCGTTCTGCGGCTCACAGGTGGGCAACTGGGCCGGCAGCATCTGGTACAACTGGCCCGTCAGCCAGTGGGCCCTGCGGGTCAAGTATCACCTGACCCCCGAGTTGTACGCACAGGTCGGTGCCTATGAGCAAAACCCGTCCAACCTGGATCGCGGCAACGGCTTCAAGCTCAGCGGCAGCGGCACCCAGGGCGCAGTACTGCCGATCGAACTGGTGTGGACGCCAAAAATTAATGGCCTGCCAGGGGAATACCGCGCGGGTTACTACTACAGTAATGCCAAGGCAACAGATGCTTACAAAGATGCCAACGGCCAGCCAGCAGCCTTGACCGGTGAAGCGTATCGCAGCAGTTCAAGCAAACACGGGATGTGGCTGGGCGTGCAACAACAGCTCACTACCCGCGCCAGCGACCAGTCGAGGGGCTTGAGTGTGTTTGCCAATGCCACCATGCACGACAAGAAAACCAATGCCGTGGACAACTACGTCCAGGCTGGCGTCGTCTACAAAGGCGTGTTCGATGCCCGTCCCAAGGACGATATCGGCTTTGCCATGGCGCGCGTTCACGTCAACCCGGCTTATCGCAAGAACGCCCAGGCCACTAACCAGGCCCGCGCCATCTACGATTTCGACAACCCGGACTACCTGCCTCCCCAGGACACTGAATACAGCGCCGAGCTGTACTACGGCATCCACGTCACCAACTGGCTGACCGTTCGACCGAACCTGCAGTACATCCGCCACCCGGGCGGCGTCAGCCAGCTGGATGACGCACTGATTGGCGGTCTGAAAATTCAAAGTGCGTTCTGACAAACGGACTGCAACAACAACCTTGAAGGTTGTGATCGAACACCTATTTAGCTGATTCACTCCCGCGTCGGTTCGTCCCTTAAAGACCCCACCCTCGCGGGAACACCTCAAACGCAACGGAGAACCACACTATGAGCACTGAAGGTGCTTTCAGTCGAAGCCGCCTGCTACCGAGCCTTCTCGGTATCTTGCTGCTGCTAATGGGCCTGGCCATGTTGGCCGGGGGTATCAAACTGGTCACGCTGGGCGGGTCGTGGTACTACCTGCTGGCCGGGATCGGTTTTGGCTTGTCGGGCGCACTGCTGATTGCCGGGCGCCGCGCAGCACTGACCCTGTACGCACTGGTACTGTTCGCCAGCACCGTATGGGCACTGATGGAAGTCGGTCTGGACTGGTGGCAACTGGTGCCACGTCTGGCCATGTGGTTCGCCATCGGTATCGTCCTGCTGCTACCATGGTTCCGTCGCCCTGTCCTGCGCGGTCAGTCGGCACCGGTTGCCACCGGCGCACTGAGCGTTGCCGTAGTGCTGGCCGGTCTGGCTGCACTGGCCAGCCAGTTCACCAGCCCGGGTGAAATCAAAGGCCAACTGGACCGTGATGCCGTACCTGGCATGACCAACGCTGCACCGGCCATGCCCGATGGTGACTGGCAGTCCTACGGTCGTACCGCCTTTGGTGACCGTTACTCGCCGCTGAAAGAAATCACCCCGCAAAATGCCCACAAGCTGGTACCAGCCTGGACATTCCGCACCGGTGACATCCCTGGTGAAGGCGATCCCGGCGAAACAACCGCCGAGAACACCCCACTGAAAGTCAACGGCATGCTGTATGTGTGTACCCCGCACAGCCAGGTCATAGCCCTTGACCCGGATACCGGTAAGGAAATCTGGCGTTACGATCCGAAGATCAGCACTCAGAACGCTGAAAACTTCAAAGGCTGGGCACACATGACCTGCCGCGGCGTGACTTATCACGACGAAAACGCCTACGCCAAAGTCAGCACTGAACAAAGCGCTGCCGAGCCTGCTGCTGCTACATCCAGCAACTCGTGCCCGCGCCGCCTGTTCCTGCCGACTGCCGACACCCGTCTGATCGCCCTGAACGCCGACACCGGTAAAGTGTGCGAAGACTTCGGCACCAATGGCGCGGTAGACCTGCGTCACAACATCGGTACCTTTGCTCCGGGTGGTTACTACTCCACCTCGCCACCTGCCGTGACCAAAGATCTGGTCGTGATTGGCGGCCACGTGACCGACAACATTTCCAACGACGAGCCATCGGGCGTGATCCGTGCGTACGACGTACGTACCGGCAAGCTGGTATGGAACTGGGACAGCGGCAACCCGGAGAAAACCACTCCGATTGCTGAAGGCGAAACCTACACCCGTAACTCGCCAAACATGTGGTCGATGTTCGCTGTCGACGAAGACCTCGGCATGCTGTACCTGCCGATGGGTAACCAGACGCCTGACCAATATGGTGGCGACCGTACCGAAGATTCCGAGCGTTATGCCGCTGGCATCACCGCCCTGGACATCAACACCGGTAAAGTCCGCTGGTACCGTCCGCTTACTCACCATGACCTGTGGGACATGGACGTAGGTGGTCAACCAACCCTGATGGACCTGAAAACCGCCGATGGCGTGAAACCGGCCCTGCTGGCTTCCACCAAACAAGGCAGCATCTACGTGATGGACCGTCGCACTGGCGAAGCCATTGTGCCGATCACCGAGGTTCCGGCCCCGGGCGGCGCTGTTGAAGGTGACCACACTGCACCGACACAGCCACGTTCTGACCTGAACATGATTCCTCCGGTCTTGACCGAACGCGACATGTGGGGCGTAACCCCATTCGACCAGATGCTGTGCCGGATCAACTTCAAGTCCCTGCGCTATGACGGCATGTACACCCCGCCATCGCTGCAAGGCTCGATCGTGTATCCAGGCAACTTCGGCGTGTTTGACTGGGGTGGCATTTCGGTTGACCCGGTTCGCCAGATTGCCTTCCTGAACCCGAGCTACATGGCGTTCACCTCCAAGCTGGTTCCGCAGGCCGACGTGGCTGCAATGGGCCCGCGCAAAGGCGAAACCTCCGGCGTTCAACCGAACAAAGGCGCACCTTACGGCGTGATCCTGGAGCCACTGTTGTCGCCACTGGGCCTGCCTTGCCAGGCACCGGCGTGGGGTTATGTTGCTGCAGTCGACCTGACCAACAACGAAGTGATCTGGAAACACAAAAACGGCACCGTGCGTGACAGCTCGCCGGTACCGATCCCGTTGTCCATGGGTGTTCCAAGCCTGGGCGGGACCTTCACCACCGCAGGTGGTGTGGCCTTCCTGAGCGGTACCCTTGACCAGTACCTGCGTGCTTACGACGTAAGCAACGGTAAAGTACTGTGGGAAGGTCGCCTGCCTGCTGGCGGCCAGACCACCCCGATGACCTACACCGGCAAGGACGGCACTCAATATGTGCTGGTCATGGCGGGCGGTCACGGCGGCCTGGGCACCAAAAAAGGTGACTATGTAATGGCGTTCAAACTGGCTGAGTAAGATTTACAGCTGGTATTGAAAAAGGCGGCTATCGAGAGATAGCCGCCTTTTTTGTGAGCCCGGTTTTAAACCGTTGCCCGCAATTTCCACACCCAGGCCTCGAACGCCACGGCCTCCATTGGCCGACTGATCAGATAGCCCTGGGCCGTATCACAGTGCCAGCGCTCGAGCAGTTCAAGGGTATGCTGATACTCCACGCCTTCAGCCACCACCTTGAGCCCCAGGTTGTGGCTCATTTCGATGGTCGAACGCACGATCACCGCGTCCTCGCTGGTTTCGTCCAGGTTGCGGATAAACGATTGATCGATTTTCAGCTCTTGCACCGGCAAGCGCTTGAGATGCGCCAGCGACGAGTAACCGGTGCCAAAGTCATCCACCGACAAGCTGATCCCGCCGTCACGCAACTTTTCCAGCACGTTGAGCGAGTGTTCGGGGTCGCGCATGGCCGTGCTTTCGGTGATTTCGAATATCAGTTGCTCAGCCGACAACTGATAACGCTTGAGCAGGCGCTCGACAGTCATCAACAGATTTTCACCGTGCAAATCCTCCGCCGAGATATTCAGCGACAGCTGCATATGCAGGCCCTTGCGGTTCCACGCGGACAACTGACGGATACCTTCCTCGATGACCCAGCCCGTCAGCAGGAACATGCTGCCCGTGCGCTCAGCCAGTGGAATAAATTCCGCCGGCGAGACCATGCCCAGTTCCGGGTGTTGCCAGCGCAACAGCGCTTCAGCCTGGCGCACATGGCCACTGCGGATATCCATTTTGGGCTGATAATACAGCTGTAACTGGCCATCGCTGGCGGCACTGCGCAAGTCCCGGATCAGCTGGATTTGCCGTTGGTGGGCGAGGTCACGGTCCTGCTGATACACCTGCAAATAACCCGGCAAGGCGGCGGCATCCCGGCATGCAATCGCAGCACGGCTGATCAGTTCTTCAGCGCTCTGCCCATTGAGCGGGTAGATCGCAATGCCCATGCAGACTTCCAGCAACACCTCGTGCCCATCAATGCTCAGCGGACGCTTGAGCAATGCGTACAACCTGTCAGCCAGCGCAACACCCACATCGACCTGGGTGCTTTCAAGCAGTAACAAGAACTCGTTGCCGGTGATGCGTGCTGCCGTATCGCGCTCACGCAGAGCGTCGAGCATCACGCGGGCGGACTCACGCATGATCCGCTCCCCACCCTCGGGGCCGAAGCTCTCATTGATCACACGATAATTTTCGATCCCCAGGTAAATCAGCACCACGCCGCGCCTTGCGCTGATGGCACTGCCCAGGCGTTCCATGGCCAGGGCGCGGTTGGGCAAACCGGTAAGCGGGTCGTGCAGGGCGTTATGTGCCAGCTGCTGCTCGCGCACGGCAATCCCGCTTTGCATGGCATTGATCGCCTTGGCCAGAAACCCCAGTTCGTCCCTGCGTGTAAGCTCCACCGGCGTTTCGTAGTTGCCCCGGCCAATGCGCTGCGCAGCCTCCGCCAACAGGCTGACCGGCCGCGAAACCGCCCGCGCCAGCCACAAGGCGCCGAGCAATGAAGCCAGCAAAGCCCCCAGGGATATCCACAGAAACTTGCGATCCAGCGAGTCGAATGCCTGCATCGTCTGATCCAGCGGGCTTTGCAGCACCGCCATGACTTGGCCGTTGCCCGGGTCACCGGAGTTGGCGAGTTGCAGCATCTGGCCAAGAAAGCGCCGGCCGTGGAATTCGCTGAAATGGATTGTCGAGCCCGGCGTATGCTCCTGCACGAATTCAATAATGCTGGCGCTCATGAAGTCCGGCTGCGTGCTGCTCAGTATTCCGCTTTCGCCTGGCTTGACCGTCATAAACGACACTTCAAGGTTGCTCAGGGAGCTCAATTCATGGGCAAACACGTCGTCCATCGGCATCCCCGAGACCACGCGCACCACAGGCAAAGGGCCCAGCACCACCCCTTGCACCAGCATGTACGGGCGCCCTGCCAGGATGCCGATGACCATGGTCTGGGTGTTGCGACGGGCCAGCCGCAGAGCCTTGGCATAAGGAAATGCCTGCCCCGCTGGCAGGCCCTTGAGGGTGCTGGTGATGATATTGCCGTCCAGATCCAGCACAAACAGCTCACTGCCATGCAGGCTCGCCTCGAACTCCTGCAGGGCGTGCTCTATCAGCGAGGGGCTGCCTTTGATCGTCGCCTCACGGAAATCCGAGTCATTGGTCAGCCAGTTGAGGCCGTACTGGATACGCCGCCAGCGCAGATCCATAAAGCGCTCGAACACCCGGGTTCCGGTCTTGAGCTGCTCTTGCGCCTGATCGCTGGCCACGGTAATGGTCACGGCTTTAACGGCGAAGTACACCGCACCGATCACCAACAGCAGGAGCAAGGCAAGAAACAGGCTGATACGCGCCTGAAAACTGTTGCGCAACTTCATGCTGCGCCCTCAATCCATTGAGTGAATGCCAATGGCCACATAAGCGCTCCCGCGACTTCCTTGAAAAAGCCATACCGGTGGCCTTCCAATCCATCTTTGTTGTTATGGATCCAACTGCTGCAGACAGAAGATCACCCATTAATTTCGGGCCGTCTACTGTCAAGTTGTTGGCGACAAAGGCCTATCGCACGGGGGTTTGACGGATTATTTCTTCAATCGACGTGCAAGCAGTTGTTCTGCCGCCGAGGAAGGCGTGAGGCTGGGTTTGATTGCGAAGCGACCATGAAATACGGGCACGAGAATGACCTGATCGTCGGTCAAGCTCCCACAGTTGAATATTCCCTGTACCCGCCTATCCGTCTACGGGGTTTCTTCTCCTTACACATGAAAATCTGTTCACCATTGAAACCACTGGCACCGCGCCCCATCTAACATCCATACCCAATTGCGCAGGTGCCCCATGAGCGACCAGCAAGAGTTTCCGGACAACACCACTGAGTACACCGATGTAGAACACACTGAATCCGAACACCATCCACATTCTGGAGGGACTGAATTGGCATTGCCGGAGCAGAATCTGCCGGACAAGGTTTACATCATTCCGATTCACAATCGGCCGTTCTTCCCGGCACAAGTGCTGCCGGTCATCGTCAATGAAGAACCCTGGGCCGAGACCCTGGAACTGGTCAGCAAATCCCCCCATCACTCCCTGGCGCTGTTTTTTGTCGACACGCCCCCTGATGACCCTCGCCACTTCGACACCAAAAGCCTGCCGGAATACGGCACCCTGGTGAAGGTGCATCACGCCAGCCGCGAAAACGGCAAGTTGCAGTTTGTGGCCCAGGGCCTGAGCCGCGTGCGTATCAGCATGTGGCTCAAGCATCACCGTCCGCCGTATCTGGTTGAGGTCGAGTACCCGCAGCAGCCCAAGGAGCCCACCGACGAGGTGAAGGCCTACGGCATGGCGCTGATCAATGCGATCAAGGAGCTGCTGCCGCTCAACCCGCTGTACAGCGAAGAGCTGAAAAACTACCTCAATCGTTTTAGCCCGAATGATCCGTCGCCGCTGACCGATTTCGCAGCGGCCCTGACGTCTGCCACCGGCAACGAGCTGCAACAGGTGCTCGATTGCGTGCCGATGCTCAAACGCATGGAAAAAGTGCTGCCCATGCTGCGCAAGGAGGTCGAGGTAGCGCGGCTGCAAAAAGAGATTTCAGCCGAAGTTAACCTTAAGATCGGCGAACATCAGCGCGAATTCTTCCTCAAGGAACAGCTCAAGGTCATCCAGCAGGAGCTCGGGCTGACCAAGGATGATCGCAGCGCCGATATCGAACAGTTCAAGCAGCGCCTTGAAGGCAAGACCCTGCCGACCCAGGCGCAAAAGCGCATTGATGACGAGATCAACAAACTGTCGATCCTGGAAACCGGGTCGCCGGAATACGCCGTGACCCGTAACTACCTGGACTGGGCGTCGTCGGTGCCCTGGGGCGTGCTGGGTGAAGACAAGCTCGACCTCAAACACGCCCGCAAGGTGCTCGACGCCCATCATGCCGGCCTTGATGACATCAAGGATCGCATCCTCGAATTCCTCGCCGTCGGGGCCTACAAAGGCTCGGTCAGCGGTTCGATCGTACTGCTGGTCGGCCCGCCGGGCGTGGGCAAAACCAGTATCGGCAAGTCGATCGCCGAGTCCCTGGGTCGCCCGTTCTACCGTTTCAGCGTCGGCGGCATGCGCGACGAGGCCGAGATCAAGGGCCATCGCCGCACCTACATCGGCGCCCAGCCGGGCAAACTGGTGCAGGCACTGAAAGATGTTGAAGTAATGAACCCGGTGATCATGCTCGACGAAATCGACAAGATGGGCCAGAGCTTCCAGGGCGACCCCGCTTCGGCCTTGCTGGAAACCCTCGACCCGGAACAGAACGTCGACTTCCTCGACCATTACCTCGACCTGCGCCTCGATCTGTCCAAAGTGCTGTTTGTATGTACCGCCAACACCCTGGACTCGATCCCCGGCCCGTTGCTCGATCGTATGGAAGTGATTCGCCTCTCGGGTTACATCACGGAAGAAAAAGTCGCGATCGCCAAGCGTCATCTGTGGCCAAAACAGCTCGAAAAAGCAGGCGTGGCCAAAGACAAACTGAGCATCAGCGACAGCGCCCTGCGCGCGGTGATTGACGGTTATGCCCGCGAAGCCGGGGTGCGCCAGCTGGAAAAACAACTGGGCAAACTGGTACGCAAGGCCGTGGTCAAGCTGCTGGCAGACCCCAAAGCCGTGATCAAGATCGGCCCCAAAGACCTTGAAGCTTCACTGGGCATGCCGGTGTTCCGTAACGAACAGGTCATCAGCGGTACCGGGGTGATTACCGGCCTGGCCTGGACCAGCATGGGCGGAGCGACGCTGCCGATCGAGGCAACACGTATTCACACCCTCAATCGCGGCTTCAAGCTGACCGGGCAACTGGGTGAAGTGATGAAAGAGTCGGCTGAAATCGCCTACAGCTACATCAGCTCAAACCTGAAGCAATTTGGCGGCGATCCGAAGTTCTTCGATGAAGCTTTTGTCCACCTGCATGTGCCTGAAGGGGCCACGCCCAAAGATGGCCCCAGCGCAGGCGTGACCATGGCCAGCGCCCTGCTGTCGCTGGCTCGCAATCAGCCGCCGAAAAAAGGCATCGCCATGACCGGCGAATTGACCCTGACCGGGCATGTGTTGCCGATTGGCGGCGTGCGCGAAAAAGTAATTGCGGCGCGCAGGCAAAAAATCAACGAACTGATTCTGCCCGAACCGAACCGCGGGCATTTCGAAGAGCTGCCCGATTATCTGAAGGAAGGCATCACCGTACACTTTGCCAAGCGCTTTACCGATGTGGCCAAGGTGCTGTTTTAAAACTGTTTGTAGGCCCTGACTTGCCTGCGATTGCCTCACTGCGGCTAATCAGGCAAGTCGGGCTTAAAGCAACACAGTTCGAATATTGGATCCAAAATTCCACGCAAGTCGCGTACTAGACACGTCTACTGTCATTTATGACAGTAGACGGTTGTTCATTTCCCATCCTTAATAGAGCTAATTCCCACAAAAATAATGCAGGAAAAGAATATGGCACTTCATCATCCTGTATATGAGAACCCGGATGTCCTGAGGCTCAAGGAGTCAGGACAAAAAATCTTCAACCCCAGAACCCGGGGAGAACTCAAGGCCGAACTGCTGGATCGTCCCGCGTTTACCGCGCAGGAAATGACCTTTGCCAGCAGCCAGAAAAAAATCGTCATTACCGGTGAGTTCGATGACTTTGGCTCAACCGCTTATCGCGCGGTTGCGTTCACCCTGGATATCAATATCCAGTCGGGTATCTACCGGTTCCAAAAAGACGAACACGGCCCCATCCTGTCCATGTCCTACATCGAGTGCGTTGAAATCGATGGCCGCCAGGTGTATCACTTGAATCAGGCCGATGTCGGCACCCTGCACCTGAGCGTGGTCGAGAGTTGCTACAGCGCCCGGCTGTTCACCATGGAAGGCCTGGACCACAACAGCAACAGCATGGAGATGTGCGGCGAATTCAGCATCAGCCCGCCCCACGCCTCTTTCTGATCGGCAGGCGACGAATGGCGCAGCTCCCTTCATGGGTTATGCTGCGCCCTTGTGTTTGCCTGACCGGAGCCTTCAATGCCCCCTGTACGCCTTATCCCCCTGCTTGGCCTCAGCCTGCTGACGGCCTGTGCCCAACAGCCTGCACACAACGTTACGCTCGAAGATCAAAGCGACTGCCCCCAGCAACTGCATGTGGGCCAGCAACTGATCCTGTCGTTGCCGAGCAACCCCACCACCGGCTACCGCTGGGCCATTCAAGACTCTGCAGGCGGCGTGCTGCGCAGCCTGGGCCCGGAGGTCTACACCAGCAGCGATAATGGCCAGTTGCTGGGCAGCGGTGGTCAATCGACATGGCGCTTTCAGGTATTTGCCCCTGGCAGCGGGCGCCTGCGCCTGACCTCTCAGCAACCGTGGGAGCCCGAAGCCGAGCCTGCGCAGGTGTTCGACTGCCCGATTACGGTGAACTGATATGGCGTGGCTGATCCTTGCGATCATGGGTGCTGTCACCTACCTCTATGGCGTCAGCACGCACGCCATGGTGCTGTGCCTGCTGACCAAGCCCGTACCGGTACTGGCATTGCTCGGCTGGCTGCACAGCGGGCCTGTCAGCCCCTATCGACACTGGATCAGCATAGGCCTGGGATTTTCCCTGCTGGGCGACATTCTGCTGGCCTGGCCACAGGACCTGTTTGTATTTGGCCTTGGGGCGTTTTTGTTTGCCCACCTGGCCTATCTCAAGGCCTACCTGGTGGACTGCCGCCGCGCAGCCGTGCCGGCCTTGATCCTGGCACTGCTTGCCGGTGGCAGCTTGTTGAGTGTCATGGCCACCCAGGGCCTGGGCGATTTGCTGGTGCCCGTGGGCGTCTACGCCCTGGCCATCAGCGCCATGCTCTGGCG